>NZ_JAYJLH010000004.1:0-285879 GCF_051948695.1 Halopseudomonas sp. Lyrl_26 | reverse complement strand
GTTGATGCTCTGCAACTGCTGCCAGTTGGTGATGGTCCAGGGGTCGAGGTCGGTGCCCCAGCCGCCGTTAAACAGGGTGTCATCGCTGACGACAATATCCTCGTTACGGGTGACGCCGATCAGGTATGGCAGCCCGCCCAGGGCGTAGCCTTCGTACTCTGCGCCATCCACAAAGCCCCAGACGGCATCATCCCAGCCGGTGAAGGTGTCCCGGTTCATCAGCTCAGCCAAGGTGCGGCCTGTGCCGTAGTCGCTGTGGGTGTGATCCCCGGTGATACTGTTGTTATCGCTGTTGGTGGTGGCGTAAAAGCTGTTGGTGATACCGCCGTACACCTGATAACCGACCAGGCCGCCGACTTCGCTGGTTCCATTCACCGTGCCGGAGGCATAGGACTGGCTGATGTTGCCGCTCCATTGATAACCGACCAGGCCGCCGACACTGTAGTTTCCATTCACCTCACCGGTGGCATAGGATTGGCTGATACTGCTGCCGCCCCACTGAGCACCGACCAGGCCGCCGACATAGCCGGTTCCATTCACTGCACCGGCGGCATAGGATTGGCTGATACTGCTGCCGCTCCACTGACCACCGACCAGGCCGCCGACACTGTAGTTTCCATTCACCTCACCGGTGGCATAGGACTGGCTGATGTTGCCGCCATACTGCTGACTGACCAGGCCGCCGACAAACCAAGTTCCATTCACCACACCGGTGGCATAGGACTGGCTGATGCTGCCACCACCCTGATAACCGACCAGGCCGCCGACCCGGCTCTGCCCGGTAATATCGGTATTTTCCAGTCCGATATGGCGCAGGGTGGCGTTCACGGTGTAGCCAAACAGCCCGATGTGGTCGGTAGTTGCACGGTCAATAAACAGATCGCTGATAACATGGCCTAGGCCATCGAAGGTGCCAGTGAAGCGGGAAGCGTTGTTGTTGGTTCTGTTGTCGCCAATGGGCGCAAAGCCTGCGCCGCTATTCCAGCCTGCGGTGGCGCTGGCGTCGATATTGCTGCCCAGCACATAGTTGCCACCCAGGTTATCGTTGATGCCTTGCAGGGCGTTAAGGTCGGTAATAATGTCGTAATTGATCACAGCGCCCGCGCTGCCCAGTTGGGTGCTGAAGCTGCCTTGGTTGGAGAGGTTGACCGGGGCGTTGATGTGGTAGCTGGCCTGGTTACCGTCGATCACGCCATCGCTGCTGCCCTGACCATACTTCAGCGCCAGGCCGGCAGTGCCGCTGGCGTGCAAGGCTTCGTTAATGTGAATATCGCGCTCGGCGTTGAGAGTGAGGGTGTTCTCGCTCCAGCTTAGGGTGTCGTTGACGAAAATATCGCCGTTGCCTGCGGTGGCACCGTTGACGCTTTCGATTTCGACGTTGTTATTGGCAAGCTGGCTGCTCAGGGTGGCACCGGTGATGTCGCCGCCGCTGTCGGCAATGGTGAAGTCCTGCGGATCAATCAGCCAGGTGCCGGTGTTGCCGTTATCGGCGCGGGTGGTGACGCGGGTGTTTTCGGCGACTCTGACGGTGGCACCGGAGGTTTCGATAAAGCCACCGTTGCCGCCATTGGGGTTGGCACTTTCCGGCGCACTGGCAGCCAATGTGCCGCTGATGCTGGCGGTGCCGCTCTGCATATCCGCCAGCAGGATGATCTTGCCCTCGCGCTGCTCCACGGTATGGGCGCGAATCTGGCCGGTGTTGTTGACCACCGAGTCGAGCACCTGGTCGGCGGCGTGGGTAGTGAGGTAGACGCTGCCGCCGTCGGCCTGGATGGCGCCGTGGTTTTCCACCAGGGCATCCAGTTGGCCCTGGTCGATGGTCAGGTTGATCAGGCCGTCACCGGCAAAATCCAGGGTGATTTTTTCACCGGCGGCCATGGCCACGCTGCCGAGGTTGGCGTGGATGATGCCTTCATTGCTGACATGGCCACCCAGCAGCGCGACCGCGCCACCATCGGCGTGGATGTTGCCGCGGTTGATCACCGCCTGATTGCCGTTGCCCTGGAAGCGGTAGTTGCCGTCGAGAAAGTCCTGGTTGTCGATATCCAGGGTGGAGGCGACCAGGCCACCGACGTTGACGTTGGCCCCTTCGGCAAACAGCACACCGTTCTGGTTGACCAGAAACACCTTGCCGTTGGCATTGAGGTTGCCATAGATGGCGCTGGGGTCATTGCCGGTGACGCGGTTGAGCGCCACTGATTTAGTGTTGTTCTGCTCGAAGTTGACGGTATTGCCCTTGCCGATGTTGAACGACTGCCAGTCGATAATGGCTTTATCGGAGAGCTGCTCGACGTTCAGGGTGTGGCCGTTGGGCAGGGTGATGCTGGCATTGCCGGCGATGACCTGGCCGTTCTGCGGTAGATCGGCGGCCCAGAGGGTGCCGGGTAGCCCGGGCAAACCGACACACAGGAGGGTAATGAGGGGGCCATGCAGGCGTCGCGCCTGGCGGCGGGTTGCGCCCTGGCCCTTGTGTCGCCCCTTGGCCAGTTCCGACACGGCCTGCCAGGTGCCCAGCGCAGCGTTGAAGACGGTTTTGAAGATGTGGTTCATGATCCTGCTTCCCTCCAGGATGTCTCAGGCCCGGGCTGGGCAGCGACATGTCCCCTTGCTTGTTATGTCATCCAGACTGCAAGGGTAGAGATCAGGCACTTCGAGAACCACATCACACTTATATCATTTTCTGGTTTATTATCATTTTCGAATACCGCATGGCAGCTCAATGATTCAAGGCCGGATCTCACCATGAAAGACGCATCCCCCATCGACAATCCCGCTCTTGCAATTCCATCTGACATGGATGGCGGGCAGACCCTTGATCTGCCCGGTATTCGCGGTCGCATGGAGTGTCTGGAGTTTGCCAGCGGCATGGTGCTGTACCGTATGGAATACGAAACCCGGGAGGATTGCTCGGTACCCGTGCAGCACAGCTTGAGCGAACCCTGGCTGGGGGCGGCCATGCCGCTGCAGGGGCAGTTGGCGTTTTCCCATCCCTGCGGCAGAACCTATACGCTGACGCCGGAGTCAGCGATGCTGAAGCGGGTGGATACGTCCGGCAAGCAGGTTCATCTCTCCGGGGGGCAACTGGTTCGGCATATTGAAATCGCATCGCCACTGGCGGCCCTGAAAGCCCGCTTCGGAGAGGAGCTGCCTGAGCGGCTCGCGTTATTCAGCGACGCCCCCTTCGGCGAATTTCAGCTGGCCCAGTCCTTCTCGCCCAGCCAGCGTTTGCGGCAATTGGCCAGCAACCTGTTCGACGGCCATGCGCGCGGCAGTGCCAGGCTGCTGAAGCTGGAAGGCATTGCCAATCTGTTCATGGCTGAAATCATTGAGCTTTTCTGCAATGAAGATGCCGGGGAAGACCGCATTATCGTCTGGGAACAACAGGCGCTGGCGGACATCATTAGCTATATCGAAACCCATCTGGATGGTGCCCTGACCATCGTCCATCTGGCGACCATGGCTGGTCTGTCTGAAAGCCGCCTGGATCAGCTGTTTCGCCAGAAGTTCCAGCTGAGCTGTGCCGATTACGTGCGCAACGAAAGAATGGCCGCTGCCCACCGCTGGCTGGAAAGCAGCAAGCTGTCGGTCAAAGATGTTGCCGCCAGGATCGGCTACAACCACGTCAGCAACTTTTCCCGCGCCTACCGCGCCCGGTTTGGTGAAACTCCGGCAAGAACCCTGCGGCGGGGGCTGACAAAAACCCTTTAGAGGCGTGCCCTGCGCCTGCTCGACGACGGTGTGCCCCGGCCGCAAGGCAGTATGGCGTTGCGGTGTGGCTGGCCGTCGGCGCTGCCACGCTCGGTATCGACGGGCTGTCGGTGGCTGCATGATCGTTAGGTGGAACTGTCTTCACGCCTGGTGACACTAAATACTCAGTGCCGTTACGTAACGACCGCCACTGTTCACCGCCTGTGGAGATTGCAGAATGACGATGGATCTGAAGCGCCTGGTGTATCCCCTGCTGTGCCTGTTGCCATTGACGGCCGGGGCTGCGCCGTTCGACTTCCAGACGGTGGTCGACAAGGCCGAGAAACTGGCGGGCAGCGACTGGCAGGCCCCGCCGCAGGTACCGCGTTTTCTGCAGGAGCTCAGCTACCACGATTATCAGGGCATCCGCTTCAAGCCCGAGCGCACGCTCTGGCTGGATGGGGAAAGCCAGTTCGGCGTCATGCTGATCCCGCCGGGCCTGTTCTATCACCATGCGGTGCGCATCAACGTCATCGACGGCGATCAGACCGAGCCCTTGAACTTCGACAAGAGTCTGTTCGATTACCCCAACGCCGAGCTGGAGAAGCTGGTGCCGGCGGATCTGGGTTATGCCGGCTTCAAGCTGACCTTCCCCTTCACCGAGCCGGATGCGGCCAACCAATTTCTGGTGTTTGCCGGTGCCAGCTACTACCGGGCCGTGGGCCGGGACAACAATTTCGGTCTGTCCGGGCGCGGTATCGCGGTCAACACCGGGCTGCCCAGCGGCGAGGAGTTTCCCGCCTTCGTCGAGTTCTGGCTGGAAAAACCGGACGCCGACGCTGACAGTCTGACCTTCTATGGTCTGCTGGACGGCCGCAGTCTGACCGGCGCCTATCGTTTTGAGGTGAAGCCGGGGGATGAGACCGGGCTCGAGGTCAGCTCGGTGCTGTTCCCCCGACAGGACATCCAGCTGGCGGGTGTGGCCCCCCTGACCAGCATGTTCTATTACGGCGAGAACACCCTGCGACCCGATGGGGAATGGCGCCCCGAGGTACACGATTCCGACGGCCTGCTGGTGCATGATGGTGCCACCGACGAATGGCTGTGGCGACCGCTGAACAACCCGGCGGCCCTGAGCATGGACTACTTTTCCGTGGGTCAGGTCAGGGGCTTCGGTTTGCTGCAGCGCGACGCGGACTTTCGCAGCTACATGGATGCCGAGGCCGGGTACGACACCCGTCCCAGTGCCTGGGTCGAGCCGGAGGATGACTGGGGGCCGGGGCACGTGGTGCTGACCCAGCTGCCCACCCCGGATGAAACCAACGACAACATAGTCGCCTTCTGGGCGCCGGAATCGCCACTGCAGGGCAAGCATTCCTACCGGTTCGACTACCGGGTGCGCTTCGGCAATGCCGACCTGGCGCGGGAGCCCCTGGCCCGGGCGCGAGACAGCTTTCTCGGTGATGGTCAGCGCGTCGGCGGCGGTGATGCCGAGGGCGCGGTGCGGATCATTGTCGATTTTGCCGGTGGTCCGCTGGATGAACTGGACGCTGACGCGCCGGTAACCAGCCAGGTGGCGGCGCTGGAAGACGGTGAGCTGCTCGAACACTTTGTCGAGTATCTGCCGCCGCTGCAGCGCTGGCGCCTGTCCATGCTGGTTCGACCGGCGACTGATCGGGCGTTGTCGGTGCGTGCCCTGCTGCGGGAAGGGGAGGAGGCCCTGAGCGAGACCTGGACCTACCAGTTGCTGCCGGGCAGTGACATTCTTCAGGCCATCAGGTAGGAGGCGGCATGCGCGCAACCCGATCCGAACAGACCCTGCGCCGGCTGTTCGCCTGGCTGCGCTGGAGCGGTCAGGAGCTGACGCCGGAGCTGGAACAGGCCATATTGCAGACGCTGGCAGAGGCGGTTGAGGCCGGGGCGCAGGACCTGTTCGGTGTCTGCCTGTGCACCCTGCAGGAACGGGGGCTGGTCACCCGGCCGGGTCCGGTCCGGGTACCCATGATCTCGCCGCCGCTGCACCGGAGCAGTATCGGCTACGGGAGTTACTGATGGCGGCCATCGAGGAGCTGGAGAGCAGCGTCAGCGCCCCCCGGGTGCACCGCTGGCGCCTTGCTGCCCTGTGGCGGCGCACGCTGCTGCTGATGCTGGTCATCGGTCAGACCGGCCTGGCCACCTGGTTCATGCTCTCGGTGCTGCCCTATCGCGGTGGCAATGCCCTGGAGCTGGGCATGCTAGTGCTCTTCGCCCTGCTGTTCTGCTGGATCTCCTTCGGCTTCTGGATTGCCCTGGCCGGCTTTGTACTGCGCCGTTTTGGTGGTGATCCCCACTCATTGCTGCGCCGCCAGGATGGCGCAGTCCTGGCCGCCACGCCTCTGGCGCGCACTGCCGTCGTCATGCCGGTCTATCACGAGCCGATCGAGCGCAGTCTGGGCGGGCTCAGTGCCGTGTACCGGAGCCTGGAGCGCACCGGGCAGCTGGAGCATTTCGATTTCTACATACTGTCGGACAGCCGCGACCCGGACATCTGGCTGCAGGAGCAGGCGGCCTGGGCGCAGCTGGTCGAGAGGCTCGGGGCGCACGGCCGGCTGTTCTACCGTCGTCGTCAACTGAATCTCAACTACAAGAGCGGCAACGTCGGCGATTTCCTGCGCCGCTGGGGGCGGGACTATCAATACATGGTGGTTCTGGATGCCGACAGCCTGATGGGCGGCGACACCCTGGTGCGCATGGTACAGCTGATGCAGCGTCATCCCCGGGTGGGCATACTGCAGACCGGCCCCGGGCTGCTCAATGGGCGGTCGTTGTTTGCCCGGGTTCAGCAGTTCTCCAGCCAGCTCTACGGCCCGCTGTTCGCTACCGGTCTGGCGGCGGTGCAGCTGGGCGAGGCAGCCTTCTGGGGCCATAACGCCATACTGCGCGTGCGGCCCTTCATGGCCCATTGCGGGCTGCGCAAGTTGCCTGGGTGGGGCCTGTTCCGCGGGCCCATCATGAGCCATGACTTCGTCGAGGCCGCCTACCTCGGTCGTGCCGGTCATGAGGTCTGGCTGGAGCCGGGGCTGGGCGACAGCTGGGAGGAGTCGCCTCCGTCGCTGGTGGATGAGCTGACCCGGGACCGCCGCTGGGCCAAGGGCAACATGCAGCACCTGTGGTTGCTGCTGTGCAGCCGCAAGTTGCGGCTGGCGCACCGTATGGCCCTGCTCAACGGCATCATGGCCTATCTGGCCTCGCCCCTGTGGCTGGCCTTCCTGGTACTGACCACCATCGCCACCACCCGGCTGGTGCTGTGGCCGATCAACTACTTTCCTGATCCGCATCAGCTGTACCCGCTGTGGCCGCAATGGCAGCCGCTGCGTGCGCTGAGTCTGGTGCTCTGCACCCTGGCACTGCTGTTCATTCCCAAGTTTCTCGGCGTGGCCGATGCGGCCCTCACCCGGCGACTGGCGAATTTCGGCGGCGGTCTGCGGCTGTTCGCCAGCGTGCTGCTGGAGATACTGGTCTCGGCCCTGCTGGCACCGATCCGCATGCTGTCCCATTCGCGCTATGTGATCGAGGCGCTGCTCAATATCCAGTTGCGCTGGGCCGGGCAGAACCGCACCAGCGAGACCGGCTGGGTGCGCGCCTTGCTGCATCACGCGCCCGGGTCGCTGCTGGGGGCCGGCTGGGCGGCCTTCGCCCTGTGGCTCAAGCCGATGTTCTTCTACTGGTCCCTGCCGGTGGCCATCCCGCTGATCCTGGCTGCACCCATCTCGGTGATGCTCAGCCGGGTTCAGCTCGGTCAGCGCCTGCGGCGGTGGGGGCTGCTGTTGACCGCCGAGGAACGACGGGGATCCCAGCTGCTGGAGGATCTGTCCAACAACCCGCTGGCGGGCAGCCATCAGCCGGACTTCTGCGAGTCGGTCATTCACCCCGGCTACAATGCATTGCAGGTGGCCCTGGCACGCCGGGGGCGTACCGGCTTGCGTCGTCAGCGGCTGCAGGCCCTGCGCCGGCGCTGCATCGAGCTCGGTCCGGGGGATCTGAGCAAGAGCGAGCGCAGCCTGCTGGCGCAGGATGCGGAGAGTCTGCAGCTGCTGCACCAACAGGTCTGGCGGGCGGCGCCTCGCTCTCCCTGGGGCCGCCTGCTGGCGCGGCAGATCGTCAGCCCTTGCATGCCGGTGCCCGGGTCTGCCGCGCCGGCGCCGGCAGACCGGCCCGACCACCCACTGTCTCCACCCACCGAGGGGGTAACGGACGATGGACATCTTCCAGGTTATCCTGGCTACGCTGGTCAGTGAGTTCTCCGATCTGACCGACGTGGAGCAGGCGGTTCGCGTGGCCCTGCGACTGATGCTGGCAGCGCTGCTCGGCGGTCTGCTGGGCTTCGAACGGGAATCCCACGGCAAGGCGGCGGGTATCCGCACGCACATGCTGGTGTGCTCCGGCGCAGCCCTGTTCGTGCTCGGGTCGGAGATGGTCGAGGGGGGTGATGACGCCATGAGCCGGGTAGTTCAGGGGATAGTCGCCGGCATCGGATTTCTCGGGGCGGGTACCATCATCAAGGGCGAGCACATGAATGACGTCAAGGGGCTGACCACCGCGGCCGGGGTATGGATGACTGCTGCTGTCGGGGTCTGTGTCGGACTGGGACTGGAGGCCACGGCGGTGCTGGCGACCCTGATCATGCTGTTTATCCTCAACGTGTTGCCGCATTTCATCGACCGCATGGACCGCAATCCGGACTAGTCAGCGGGCGGGCAGGGGCCATTTGCGGTACACTGCCGGCCCGTCTGTCCGAGAATGTCCGACCCCCATGGCCCTGCAATCGATTCCCTGCAAGATTCAGCTGAACCTCACCGATACTGACCGTGGCGTCTATGAAGACCTGCGTCTGACCGTGGCCCGGCATCCCTCCGAGACCGGCCAGCGCCTGGCGGCCCGGGTGCTGGCCTACGCGCTGTGGTATCACGAACGCCTGGCCTTCGGCCGGGGGTTGTCGGACGTGGATGAGCCGGCCCTGTGGCAGAAGAGCCTGGACGACCGCATTGAGCACTGGATTGATGTCGGTCAGCCCGACGCGGACCGTCTGATTGCCGGCTCCCGTCGCGCCGAGCGCTGCTCGCTGCTGGTTTACGGCAACAATCGGGTCTGGGCGGGCAAGGTGTTACCCCAGGTCGAACAGCAGCGCAACCTGCATATCGCCGTGCTGCCCCAGGCGCCGCTGGATGCGCTGGCCAGCGAGCTGCCGCGCAGCTTCGACTGGAGCGTGATGATCAGCGACGGCGTACTCTACGTCAGTGACACCGATACCCAGCATGAATTCGCCCTCGAGTGGCTGTTGGGAGAGCGTTGAGTCTCCATGCGTATCGAGTCCCGCGTCCTGCCCGCACAGCTGCCCGATCTGGGTGATCTGCCACCGCTGCTGACCCGCCTGTACGCGGCCCGCGGCGTGCGCTCAGCACGTGAACTGGATCGCAGTCTGCGGGCTCTGCTGCCCTGGAATCTGTTCAAGGACATCGACCGGGCGGTGCAGGTGCTGCGTCAGGCACTGGAGCTGCGCCAATCCATCCTGATTGTCGGCGACTTCGACTGCGACGGTGCCACCGCCAGTGCCGTGGCAGTACTGGGACTGCGCGCGCTGGGTGCGGCGCGGGTCGATTATCTGGTACCCAACCGCTTCGAATACGGCTACGGCCTGACCCCGGAGATCGTCGAGGTGGCGCTGCAACGCCAGCCCGATGTGCTGGTGACCGTGGATAACGGTATCTCCAGTGTCGAAGGGGTGGCCGCTGCCCGGGCCGCCGGCCTGCGGGTGGTGGTGACCGATCACCACCTGCCCGGCGCCCAGTTGCCCGAGGCCGATGCCATCGTCAACCCCAGCCAGCCCGGCTGCGATTTTCCGAGCAAGGCGATTGCCGGGGTCGGGGTCATCTTCTATGTGCTCATGGCCCTGCGCGCGGCGTTGCGCGAGGATGGCTGGTTCAGCCCGGCGCGGCCGGAGCCGAATCTGGGTGAGCTGCTGGATCTGGTGGCGCTGGGGACGGTGGCTGACGTGGTGCCGCTGGATGCCAACAACCGGATTCTGGTTCATCAGGGGCTGGCGCGCATCCGTGCCGGCCGCTGCCGGCCGGGTATCCGGGCCCTGCTGGAGGTGGCGCGGCGTCCGGCCGAGCGTCTGGCCTCCACCGATCTGGGCTTCATCATAGGTCCGCGCCTGAACGCCGCCGGGCGGCTGGATGACATGAGTCTGGGAATCGAATGCCTGCTGACCGACGATGAGCAGGCCGCCCGTGACATGGCCGGCGAGCTGGACAGCCTGAACCGGGACCGCAAGGCGATAGAGCAGGGCATGCAGCAGCAGGCTCTGCAGATGCTCGACAGTGCCAGCCTGCAGGAAAGCGAGCTGCCCTTCGGCCTGTGTCTGTTCGACCCGCACTGGCACCAGGGGGTGATCGGCATTCTCGCCTCACGCCTCAAGGAACGCTACCACCGCCCGGTGATCGCCTTTGCCGATGCCGGTGATGGCTTGATCAAGGGCTCGGCCCGTTCGGTGCCCGGCTTGCATATCCGCGACGCGCTGGACAGCGTGGCGGCGGCCAACCCGGGGCTGATCAGCAAGTTCGGCGGCCATGCCATGGCTGCCGGTCTGTCGCTGCCGGCGGCGCACTTCGAGGCCTTCTGCCAGGCCTTCGATCAGGAGGTGCGCCGGCAGCTGAGTGCCGAGGATCTGACCGGGCGTCTGCTGTGCGACGGCGAGCTGGCGGCGGAGGAGTTCAGTCTGCAGCTGGCGGCGGCACTGCGCGATGCCGGTCCCTGGGGGCAGCACTTTCCCGAGCCGGGCTTTCATGGCGAGTTCACGCTGATCCAGCAGCGGCTGGTTGGCGAGCGGCATCTGAAGCTGGTGCTGCAGCCGCCGGGCAGCGCCGAGGTGCTGGATGCGATCGCGTTCAATGTGGATACCCAGGTCTGGCCCGACCCCAATATCCGCCGCGCACGTCTGGTCTACAGTCTGGATGTGAACGAATACCGGGGGCGCCAGAGTCTGCAGCTGATGGTCAGGCATCTGCAGGCCTGCTGAGGCCTGGTGGGCGGCCGGGGCGGTTTGTGCCGTTGTGTCCGCCGGGAGCTTGTGCAAGGTCGGTCCGAGGTGCAGGGCTGTGCCGACACGCCGTGAATACATCTCTGTAGGCTCGCGGTTTTCCTCCGACCGCAGGCGAAGCTGAGCGGACGCAATCGCATTGCCGCCGGCACCGGCTGATCGCGACAGGGCTGAAGCAGCGCAACAGGTGACGGGGCGCAGGCCTTTACCACACGCAGGAGAGGATTTCCGCTACAATAGCTCCTTTTTCCTGACGGGACTTGTCACCATGGAAATCAATCCGATTCTGAACACCATCAAAGACCTGCGTGGCCGCTCCGAGACCATCAGGGGGTATCTTTGACTACGATCACAAGCGTGATCGTCTGACCGAAGTGGAGCGCGAACTCGAGGATCCGGGCGTCTGGAACGATCCCGAGCGGGCGCAGAATCTGGGCCGTGAGCGTGCCTCGCTGGCCGAAGTGGTAGGCACCCTGGATGAACTGAGCAGCGGCCTGCAGGACGCCTCCGAACTGCTGGAAATGGCGGTTGAGGAGGATGATGCAGGGGCTGTGGCAGACGTGGAGGCCGAGCTCGAACGCCTGCAGACCCGCCTCGAGGCGCTGGAATTCCGCCGCATGTTCAGCGGCGAGATGGACGAGAACAACGCCTATCTGGATATCCAGGCCGGCTCCGGCGGTACCGAGGCCCAGGACTGGGCCAACATGCTGCTGCGCATGTACCTGCGCTGGGCCGACCACAACGGTTTCGACGCCACCATAATGGAACTGACCGCGGGCGAAGTGGCCGGCATCAAGGGCGCCACCGTCCATATCAAGGGTCCCTATGCCTACGGTTGGCTGCGTACCGAGATCGGTGTGCACCGCCTGGTGCGCAAGAGTCCCTTCGACTCGGGCAATCGTCGCCATACCTCGTTCACTGCGGTGTTCGTTTCCCCCGAGATCGATGACAACATCGAGATCGAGATCAATCCGTCGGACCTGCGCATCGATACCTACCGTTCCTCCGGTGCCGGTGGTCAGCACGTGAACACCACCGACTCGGCGGTGCGTATCACCCACATTCCGACCAATACCGTGGTCAGCTGCCAGAACGAACGTTCCCAGCACGCCAACAAGGACACCGCCATGAAGATGCTGCGGGCCAAGTTGTACGAGCTGGAAATGCAGAAGCGTACCGCTGCCTCCCAGGCGCAGGAAGATGCCAAGTCCGACATCGGCTGGGGGCACCAGATCCGCTCCTACGTGCTGGACCAGTCGCGGATCAAGGATCTGCGCACCGGCATCGAAGACAGCGACTGCGATGGCGTGCTGGATGGCGACATCAACCATTTTCTGGAAGCCAGTCTGAAACAGGGCCTGTAAGGCCCTGTTCGTCACGCCGTTTATGCAACCCCGAATTTGAGTACCCAGGACACCGAAATGAGCGAACAACCGCTGAATGAGCATGCACTGCAAGAGGAAGAGAACCGCCTGATTGCCCTGCGCAAGGAGAAGCTGGCCGCCGAGCGCGCCAGGGGGCAGGCTTTCCCCAACGATTTCCGCCGCGACAGCCTGGCCGGGGATCTGCAGAAGCAGTATGCCGACAGCAGCAAGGAGGAGCTGGCCGAGGCCGGTATCCAGGTCAGCATTGCCGGTCGCATCATGCTCAACCGCGGTGCCTTCATGGTGCTCCAGGACATGAGCGGGCGCATTCAGGTCTACGTCGACCGCAAGGGCCTGCCCGCCGAGACCCTGGAGGCGATCAAGACCTGGGACCTGGGCGACATCATCGGCGCCGAGGGGACCCTGGCCCGTTCCGGCAAGGGCGACCTCTATGTGCACATGACCAGTGTGCGTCTGCTGACCAAGTCCCTGCGCCCGCTGCCGGACAAGCACCATGGCCTGACCGACACCGAGCAGCGCTATCGCCAGCGCTACGTTGACCTGATCGTCAACGAGGAGACCCGGCAGACCTTCCGCGTCCGCTCCCAGGTGATTGCCCATATCCGCCGCTTCCTCAGCGAGCGCGGTTTCCTTGAAGTGGAAACCCCCATGCTGCAGACCATTCCCGGCGGCGCGGCGGCCAAGCCCTTCGAAACCCACCATAATGCGCTGGATCTGCCGATGTTCCTGCGCATCGCCCCGGAGCTGTACCTCAAGCGCCTGGTGGTCGGTGGCTTCGAGAAGGTGTTCGAGATCAACCGCAATTTCCGTAACGAGGGCGTCTCCACCCGGCACAACCCCGAGTTCACCATGCTCGAGTTCTACTGGGCCTATGCCGATTACGAAGACAACATGGACCTGACCGAGGAACTGTTCCGCGAGCTGGCCCAGGCGGTGCTCGGCACCACCGATGTGCCCTACGGCGACAAGGTGTTCCATTTCGGCGAGCCCTTCGCCCGCCTGTCGGTGTTCGACGCCATCCTCAAGTACAACCCCGACATCAGCGCCGAGGATCTGCGCGACATCGACCGGGCCCGGGAGATCGCCAGGCGGGCCGGCGCCAAGGTGCTCGGCCACGAGGGCCTGGGCAAGCTGCAGGTGATGATCTTCGAGGAGCTGGTCGAGCACAGACTGGAACAGCCGACCTTCATTACTCAGTACCCCTTCGAGGTGTCGCCGCTGGCCCGGCGCAACGATCAGGATCCGAGCATTACCGACCGTTTCGAGCTGTTCATCGGTGGTCGCGAGATCGCCAACGCCTATTCCGAGCTCAACGATGCCGAGGACCAGGCCGAGCGTTTCCACGCCCAGGTGGCGGAGAAGGACGCCGGCGACGACGAGGCCATGCACTTTGATGCCGACTTCGTTCGTGCGCTGGAATACGGCATGCCGCCCACCGCCGGCGAGGGTATCGGCATCGACCGTCTGGTGATGCTGCTGACCAACTCGCCGTCGATCCGCGACGTCATCCTGTTCCCGCACATGCGTCCGGAGTAGTGAGGACAGCCGACTGAAAGGAGCCAGACATGGCGGTAAAGCAGAGCGAGCAGTACCAACTGGTGATCCGCAGCCTGTCCGACCGCATTGTCGAGGCGCAGGCGCCGATCCGGGTGCTGGATGCCATCAAGTGGGATGACGGCATCCGCGACCGGTTCTTCCGCGACGGCTGCCGCAAGCTGCCGGAGGTCGGGCCGGACTACTACAAGCGCCGGCCACTGAGCTTCGATCCGGCCGAACGGCTGCAGGTGTTCCAGGACATCGAACGGGATATCACCCGGCAGCTGGGTACCTTCAATCCGGTCGGCCAGATCATGCGCCGCATGTGCCGTGAATACCGCATGGTGCTGCGAATGATCGAGGGCCGCGGCACCGCCGAGTTCGGGCGCATCTCCCAGGAGCTGTACGGCTCTGCCTCCGACGCCTTCCACGCGGGTGATCCGACCATCACCGACCTGGGCATCATGCTCACCGAGTCGCTGAGCAATATCGGCAACGATCTGGGGCGCGAGCCCAAGACCATAGCCGCGCCCGAGGCGGTGGCCATACTGCAGGAGCAGATGGACAAGGTGTTCCCGGATGATCAGACGGTACGGGTGTTCGAGTCCGACGGCATTGTCGCCGATGCCGCGGCCGGCGCCGACTACATCAAGATCCGCAGCGATGCCATGTTCAACCAGCGGGATCTGAAGATCCTCGCGGTGCACGAGGGCATGGTGCATGTGGCCACCAGCCTCAATGGCCAGCACCAGCCGATCTGTACCTTCCTGGCCAAGGGGCCGCCGTCCTCCACGGTGACCCAGGAAGGTCTGGCGATCCTCATGGAGGTCATCACCTTCGCGTCCTACCCCTCGCGCCTGCGCAAGCTGACCAACCGCACCCGTGCCATCCAGCTGGCCGAGTCCGGCGCCAACTTCCTCGACGTCTTCGATTTCTATCGGGGGGAGGGGTACAGCGAGGAGGACAGCTACAACAATGCCAGCCGGGTATTCCGTGGCTCCAGCAGCGATGGGCTGCCCTTCACCAAGGACCTGGCCTATCTCAAGGGCTTCATCCTGACCTACAACTACATCCAGCTGGCGGTCCGTCAGGGCAAGCTGCAGCAGATCCCGCTGCTGTTCTGTGGCAAGACCACCCTGGAGGACATGCGTACCCTGGGTCAGCTGGTGGAAGAGGGACTGGTGGTGCCGCCGCGCTATCTGCCCGAGCCCTTCGCCGACCTCAATGCCCTGAGCGCCTGGATGTGCTTCTCGGGCTTTCTCACCAACCTCAGCCTCGACCGTATCGAGGCCGATTACGCCAACATACTCTGATCTGTTTCCCGAGGAGGATCGCCGTGAGCGAGCAGCAGGAAGTCAACAAGTTGCCCTATATCCTGACCGCACTGGGCACCCTGTTCCTGACCATGGCCATATTGCATTTCTATGGCTACCTGAATTTTGCCCGGGAGGAGGAGGGGCTGCTGGTGGCCGACTTCGGTCTGGTGACCCTGGGCTCCAGCGAGGCGGGCCAGCTGCAGGCGCGGCCGGCCGATTATGTTGCCGAATGCGTGGACGGCGTGATGATCCTGCATGCCACCCGGCACAACGGCCTGTCCGGCCTGCTGGTGGATGGCCGCCAGCGTGTGGTGCGCTGTAATGCCCAGGCGGTACCGGCGGCGCCCACCAGTCCATGAGTCGGCCGGTGCAACTGGCGGAGGACTGGAAGCAGGTCCTCGGCGATGAGTTCGAACAGCCCTACATGCAGCAGCTGCGGGAGTTCCTGATTGCGGAAAAGGCCGCCGGCAGGACCGTCTATCCCCCCGGCCCGCAGATCTTCAACGCGCTCAATTCGACGCCGCTGGAGCAGGTCAAGGTGGTGATCATCGGCCAGGATCCCTACCACGGGCCGGGTCAGGCCCATGGGCTGTGCTTCTCGGTACAGCCCGGTGTGCGACCGCCGCCCTCGCTGCAGAACATCTTCAAGGAGATCCAGCGCGATCTGGGCCATCCAGTGCCCGATCATGGTTGTCTGCAGAGCTGGGCCGAACAGGGGGTGCTGCTGCTCAATGCGGTGCTCACGGTGACCCAGGGCCAGGCCGGCGCCCACGCCAATCGCGGCTGGGAACGCTTCACCTCGCGCATCATCGAGATCCTCGATCGGCAGTGCGAGCACCTGGTGTTCATGCTGTGGGGCAGTTATGCGCAGAAGAAGGGCGCGCATATCGATGAGTCGCGCCATTGCGTGCTCAAGAGCGTGCATCCCTCACCGCTGTCGGCGCACCGTGGCTTCATCGGCTGCGGGCACTTCTCCGCAGCCAATGCCTACCTCGTCAAGAACGGGCGCGAGCCGATCGACTGGCAGCTGCCGCCACTCTGAGCGGGCTTGTCAGGGCCAGCCGCATTCCTCCATCAGCCGGACGACCAGCTCGCTCGCCGGCAGCGCCCTGGCCAGGGGCGCGCCCATGCCGGCCCAGTGCGCAGCGAATTCCTGAATGCCCTGTTGACTGGCGGCGGCATGCAGCTGCTTGGCCGCATCATAGGCCATGGGGTAACCCGCCGGGCATGGACTGTCGGCGGCGCTGCCGTGCTCGATCAGCCGGTTGAGCAGGCCCCGGGCCGGGCGGCCGGAGATGGCTGCGGTCAGCCGGGTATGCCCGGCGCGTGGGCTGGCCAGCATCTGCCGGTAACCCTCGTTGGCCGATGACTCGGGGCAGAGGATGAAGGCCGTACCCAGCTGCGCGGCGGCTGCACCCAGATCCAGCATGGCACGGATGCCCTGTCCATCCATGATGCCGCCGGCGGCGATTACCGGCAGTCGGCAGCGGGAGGTCAGCAGGCGTACCAGTACCGCCGTGCTCAGCTGTTCGTCGTTGCCATCGGGGTTGAAGATGCCACGGTGACCGCCGGCCTCGATACCCTGGGCAACGATGCCGTCCAGCCCGGCCTGCTCGATCAGACTTGCCTCTTCCAGACTGGTGGCGCTGGCCAGCAGGCAGATACCTGCCTGCTGCAGGGCCCTGATGGCGTCGGCAGAGGGCAGACCGAAGTGGAAGCTGACCACCGCCGGGCGTTGCTCCAGCAGCATCTCCAGCATGGCGTCATCCTCGACGAAGCTCGGATAGCCGACCTTGAGCGCGCTCGGTTCGGCGGCGCCGATCTCCCGGAACAGCGGGCGCAGATGCGCCAGCCATGCCGCCTCAAGCGCCGGATCCGGCTGCGCCGGAGCGTGGCAGAACACATTGATGTTGAAGGGACGGTCGGTCAGCGTCCGGGTCTGCTCAATCATCTGCCGGGCCTGGGCCACCGGGGATGGCCCTATACCCAGCGAACCCAGACCGCCGGCATTGGATACCGCCGCAGCCAGTGCCGGGGTTGAAACGCCGGCCATGGGCGCCTGGATCAGCGGGAGACGAATACCCAGGCGGGCGAGAAGGTCGACAGGGCGGGGCATGATTTCTCCTTGGGCGGAAATGGACCATCCGGAGCCGTCATTGTACCCCCAGCCCGGGACAGGACCTAGCCGAGCAGGGCCATGGCCGCTTCCATTTCCGCGGACAGGTCTTCCTCTTCCTGATCACTGGCCGGATTGAGCCCCAGTCGTGCGAAGGAGGGAGTCTGGCTCCAGTCCAGCTGGGCAAAGGGGTGCTCGCTTCCGGCGATGCTCTGCAGCATGGCCACCTGGACGATATCGGCGTAATCCACGCTCTCAGGCTGGCGCTGGAAGTCCAGATGCTCGCTGGGGATGCGGCGCAGCGGCTGCGGGAACTCCCAGGCGGCGAGGATACTATCGCCGATCAGCGGATGGATGCGCTCGATGACCAGGTCCAGGGTGGCGGAGTCCTGCAGCAGTTCACTGTTTTCCTCGGCGTAGCTGAGGATCGGCAGCACGCCGATCAGGTGCACCAGCCCCGCCAGGGTCGCCTGATCCGACTTGAGCCGGGTGTAATGCTTGCACAGCACATGGCTGATGCCGGCCACTTCGGTGCTGCGGGCCCACACCGCGCGCATGCGCTGGTCGATGATGTCGGTGGTGGCCTGGAACAGCTGGGCCATGGCCAGCCCGGTAGCCAGGTTGGCGGTATAGACCACGCCGAGGCGGTTGACCGCCATCTGCAGGTCGGTGATTTCCTGACGGGAGCGCAGCAGCGGGCTGTTGACCACCTTGATCAGCCGTGCGCTCAGTGCGGTGTCGGTGCTGATCACCCGGGCCAGCTCGCCGATGCTGACATCCGGGTCCTCGGCGGCCTCGCGGATGCGCAATGCCACCTCGGGCAGGGTGGGCAGCACCAGCTGATCCCGTTCGATTGCCTGAATCAGTTCGTCCTGAATGCGCTCGGCCAGATCGGTCATAGTGTCTTCCTTGAGTCAGTGGGCAGCCTCGTCGGCAGCCATCTGTTGTTCGTAGGGGAGGGTGGATACCCTTAGTGGCTGGGTGCTGTCAGCCAGTGTCAGATCCGGCAATTCTGCCGCGTCCTTCTGCAGTACGGCAAGTAGCTCGACCTGCCCGCCGGCCCGGGCCGCCATCACCACCTCGCCCACCGACTGGCTCTGGCCGGCTCGGTGGACAGCAGTGCCGGGTGCCGGTACCTGCTCGCCATCCCACAGCAGGCGATACATGCGCCGCTTGAGCTTGCCCAGATACTGCATGCGGGCAACGATCTCCTGGCCGGTATAGCAGCCCTTGCGAAAACTCACGCCGCCCAGTTGCTGGAGGTTGAGCATCTGCGGAATGAAGCTTTCGCGGGTGCCGCCGCGCACCTGCCCCAGACCCAGGCGGATCTGCTGCAGCTCCCAGGCTTCGACGGGCAGGGGCTGCGCCTGTGTGCTCAGGGAGCGCACCTTGTCCGCAGCCTGGGCGGTGGGCAGCCAGACCTCCCAGGTCTGCTCGGCGATTGCCAGCGCCCGGCCGGTCTCTTCGTCGTCGCCGGACTGTACCAGGCCGGCTCCGGCGATGGCCGCCGCCGCCGCCTCGCCCCATAGGCCCAGACGCAACCACTGCTGACTGGCATCGGTGAGCTGTATCTTGAAGAACACCGCGTAACGGCTCAGGTCCTGCTGCTGGGGTTCGAGCAGGTCGGCCGCCATGGCCAGCAGGTAGCTCTGCTCGCTCAGCTTCAGCAGGCGGAAGCTCGACTGCATGCGGCCCTGGGGATTGCAGCGGGCGCCAAGGGTATGTTCGCCGGGTTGCAGGGCGGCCACGTCACAGGTCAGCTGACCCTGCAGAAAACGGGTGGCGTCGGTGCCCTGCACTGCCAGTACGGCCTCCTGATCGAGCAGGGCCAGGCCGGTGGCGGGTAAAGAGTCGGGCAATTCGGTGGGGAACAGGAGGGACAGATCGGGAAAGGCTGGCATGGTCTCTGACGGTCTCCAGTACTCGGGTTAACGGACGCGAGGCTACATCATAGGACTGTGGCGGGCCGTTGTCAGTGCCGGTGTGCTCGCCAGGGGTTATACTTGCCCTTCGAAGCAATCTTTTATTGATGGAGAGGTCTGGATGTCGGCAGAAGTGGAAAAGAAGCGTTTGTACTGGCACAGCCGGCGCGGCATGCTCGAGCTGGACGTGCTGCTGGTACCTTTTCTTGAAGAAGCCTATCCCTCGCTGGATGCTGAGGATCAGGCGCGCTATCGCCGACTGCTGGAATGCGAGGACCAGGACATGTTCGTCTGGTTCATGCAGCGTGGCGAACCGGAGGACCCGGATCTGCGACGCATCGTGAGGATGATACTGGACCGTGTACAGCCCAAGTGACACCCTGCTGCTCAGGCGTCAGCCTTCGCGCTGGCTTGGCGCACTGCTGATACTGCTGACGCTGCTCGGCTGCGTCGCCCTGTATCAGAGTGCCATGCCCGCGCTGCCGGCGCTGGTCTGCGGCCTGCTGCTGTGGTTCCACTGCCTGTGGATCTGGCCGCGGCAGGTCAGTCTGCGCCATGCCGACTCGGTGACCGGGTTGCGCTTTGACCAGGAGGGCTGGCACGTGCTGCGCCGTGACGGCTCGGAAGCGGGCGCACGGCTGCAGGCGGATACCTTCGTCAGTGCCCTGCTCACCGTGGTCCGCCTGCGCGAGCCCGGCCGTCTGCTCCCGGTGTCGGTGATACTGCCCGCCGACGCCGCCACCGAGGATTCCCTGCGACGCCTGCGCCTGCGCCTGCGCTTCAGCCGTCAGCGCTGGGCGGCTGCAGAATAGTATCCCGCGCTTCGTCGAGCAGCTGCGGGTAGTCCAGGGTGTAGTGCAGCCCGCGGCTTTCGCGGCGCAACATCGCCGATCTGATGATCAGGTCCGCCACCAGCGCCAGGTTGCGCAGCTCCAGCAGGTCCCGTGAGACTCGGTAATTGCTGTAGAACTCGTGGATTTCCGCCAGCAGCATGTCCACCCGGTGCTTGGCCCGTTGCAGGCGCTTGGTGGTCCGCACTATGCCCACGTAATCCCACATGAAGCGCCGCAGCTCGTCCCAGTTGTGGGAAATGATCACATCCTCGTCGGAATCGGTCACCTGACTCTCATCCCACGGCGGCAGCTGATCCGGCAGGGGCGCGCTGTCCCATTGCTGGAGAATGTGGCGGCTGGCGGCCCGGCCGTAGACGATGCATTCCAGCAGTGAGTTGCTGGCCATGCGGTTGGCGCCATGCAGGCCGGTGAAACTGGTCTCGCCGATGGCGTACAGCTGGTCCACATCGGTCTGGCCGTTGCTGTCGACCATGACGCCGCCGCAGGTGTAATGCGCCGCCGGGACCACGGGGATCGGCTCGCGGGCGATGTCGATGCCGAAGCTCAGGCAGCGCTCGTAAACCGTGGGGAAGTGCTCGCGTATGAAAGCGGCCGGCTTGTGGCTGATGTCCAGATACACGCAATCCAGCCCCAGACGCTTCATCTCGTGGTCGATGGCGCGGGCGACTATGTCCCGGGGCGCCAGTTCGGCACGCTCGTCGAAGTGGGGCATGAAGCGGGTGCCGTCGGGCAGCTTGAGCACCGCCCCTTCACCACGCAGTGCCTCGGTGATCAGGAAGCTCTTGGCCTGGGGGTGATACAGGCAGGTGGGATGGAACTGGTTGAACTCCAGGTTGGCCACCCGGCAGCCTGCACGCCAGGCCATGGCGATGCCATCCCCCGAGGCGCTGTCCGGGTTGCTGGTGTAGAGATACACCTTGCTCGCGCCGCCGGTAGCCAGTACGGTGAATCGGGCGCTGAAGGTCTCCACATGACCGCTGTCGCGGTTGAGGATGTAGGCGCCGAGGCAGTGGTGGCCCGGCAGACCCAGCTTGCTGCTGGTGATCAGGTCGATGGCGACCCGGTTTTCCAGCAGGGCGATGTTCGGGTGTGCCTGGGCCTGGCGCTGCAGGGTGTTGAAGATGGCGGCGCCGGTGGCGTCGGCGGCGTGGATGATCCGACGGTGGCTGTGGCCACCTTCGCGGGTCAGGTGGAAGTCCTCGGTCTCGGTGCCGTCCTCGCCCCGTTCACGGGTGAAGGGTACGCCCTGCTGGATCAGCCAGCCGATGGCTTCCCGGCTGTCGCCGACGATCTGTCGAACGGCATCCTCATGGCACAGGCCGGCGCCCGCGATCAGGGTATCCTGCACGTGGGCGTCGACGGTATCGGTGTCGTCGAGTACTGCCGCCACGCCACCCTGAGCCCAGAAGGTCGAGCCTTCCGAGAGACTGCCCTTGCTGAGTACGGCTACACTGAGCCGGTCCGCCAGGTTCAGAGCCAGTGTCAGTCCTGCTGCGCCGCTGCCGATTACCAGTACATCATATTGCTGTTGTCGGGTCATTGAGGTCTCTTCATGCCAGTGTCGGACCCTGCCGGTGAGGCTGGTGGCTGAATTATAAGAGCAGGTTGTAACAGAGTACTACCTGCAAGGGGAGAGTGGCGCGCGGAGCGGGCCGACACTCGTGGCGTTTCAGCGTTGCGGGCGGATCCATTGCTGAATATCATCAAAATTTATCACCTGTTGCGGAACTTTGTTCTTGCTTCAGGCTCTGAGAGCTGAACCTGAGTGAGGGGAGAACTTTTGGTTACATCGCGGGTCTATCGCAACAGAATGAGTCTGTCGGGTCAGGGCGCGGGTGCCCCGGTGGGTCTTCACCATGACTGAACAGACCGACCAACAACTGGTCGAAAGGGTACAACAGGGAGACAAGCGGGCGTTCGACCTGCTGGTGCTGAAATATCAGCACAAGATTCTCGCCCTGGTGACCCGTTTCGTACACGATGGGCACGAGGCGCAGGATGTGGCTCAGGAAGCTTTCATCAAGGCCTATCGTGCTCTGGCGAATTTCAGAGGAGACAGCGCGTTCTACACCTGGCTGTACCGGATCGCGATCAACACGGCCAAGAACTACCTGGTGGCACGGGGGCGTCGGCCACCGGATTCCGATATCGCAGCCGAGGATGCCGAGTACTATGACGGCGACAGTGCACTCAAGGACATCCACTCACCTGAGCGAGATCTCCTGCGTGACGAGATCGAGCAGGTAGTCAACCGTACCCTGCAGCTGCTGCCGAGCGATTTGAGAATGGCTCTGACCTTGCGCGAGTTCGAAGGGCTGAGCTACGAAGACATAGCAAATGTGATGGAGTGTCCGGTGGGCACAGTGCGATCAAGGATATTCAGAGCACGTGAAGCCATCGATAAAGCCCTGAAGCCGCTGCTCGAAGCGTGACTCCGGGAAACCGTGATGCCCTGCGGGGCCTTTTATGACAGAGGTAGATCAATGAGTAGCGAATCCTTGCGCGAATCCATTTCCGCGCTCATGGACGGCGAGGCAGAGCAACTGGAAGTGCGCCGCGTCCTTCATGCCAGTGAACAGGATCCGGATGTACGCCGCAGTTGGGAAAGATACCAGCTGGCAAGATCTGTCATGCACAAGGAGCCCTGGAACACCGGGATCGACCTGTCGGCCGGCATTGCCGCCGCGCTGGCGGACGAGCCGCAGCTGGCGGTCAAGGCCCGGACCTCCTCGCGCTGGAAGACCCATCTGGGGCGTGTCGCCGTGGCGGCATCGGTTACCGTCGCCGTGCTGGTAGGTGTGCGCATGGTCAACCATGACCCGGCAGTGACCAGTCAGATGGCTTCGGTTGAGCATGGCGTACCTGCGACCAGTGCACCGGTAAGCGCTGCCCCGGCCATTGCGCCCGTGGGTGCCGGCGCGGTGCTGGCAGGTTTCTCGTCCCATGCGGATCAGAAGCCCCAGCCGACCGAACAGATGAGCGAGCCCTCGGACTGGCAGGAGCAGCGCATGGGTACCTACCTGCGTCGCCATGCGGAGAACAATGCGCAGAGTGCACCCCAGCTGGTGCCCTATGCACGTGCAGCGAGCCTGGAAAACAACTAGTGCCACGACTGAAAAGCGTGATCGGGTGGTTAGGAGCGACCACCCTGTTTGCATCCCCTGCGCTATGGGCTGCAGACAGTACTCTCTGGCTGGAGCGAATGGCACAGGCAGTGCGAGAACAAAGCTACCATGGCTCCTATGTATACGAGCGTTCCGGTATCTTCACCACCCAGGACATCTGGAAGCAGGTTGGTGATGACGGTATTCGGGAGCGCCTTCTGCAGACCGCCGGACGCTACCAGGAATGGCTGCGACAGGATGGCCGTCTGGTCTGCGCCACCAACTCCTCCCTTTCCCAGGGCCGCTCACAGGCCTCGCTGCGAGCGGGGGTCGACCCCGAACAGCTTCTCGAGTGGTACAGCATGCGTAACCTGGGCACGACCCGGATTGCCTCGCGTGATGTTACCGTCATTGGCATCCAGCCCAAGGACGGCTTCCGCTTCGCCCATGAGCTGTATATCGATCACGAGACCGGGCTGTTGCTCAAGTCGCTGCTGGTCGATGAGAGTCGGGAACTGCTCGAGCGTTTCCAGTTCACCACCATCTCCTTGGATGAAGCAGACTACAGCACCGGGCTTGAGCCAGGGGAATCCTGTCGCGAGGTCAGCGTCGTGGAGCCGCCGGCAGGGGTGGACGTTCCGTTCTGGGAGCCCCAGTGGATCCCGCCGGGGTTCACTCTGGGTGAGCGCCAGATCCAGAGCATCAATGGTGATGGGCCTTATGTCAGCTCGCAGATCTACAGCGATGGTCTGACCAGCTTCACCCTCTTTGTCGAACCGCTGGGGCGTGACAAGCTGGCCGAGGATCTGCGTGCACGACTCGGGCCCACTGTTGCGGTCAGTCGCCGGCTCATGGCTGACAGCGACTTCTATCTGGCCACGGTGGTCGGCGAGATTCCGCCGCGTGCCGCAGAGCGCATAGCCGACTCACTGAGCGAAGCGGTGGTGGGAGCCCGGCGGTGATCGAGGAGCGCGGCCGCGTGCTCTCGGTGGAGGGCAATTGCCTCTGGATAGAGACGGTGCGCCGCAGTGCCTGCGACAGCTGTCAGGCGCGTAACGGCTGCGGCCAGTCGGTACTGCAACGGCTGGGGCTGGGCGCGCGGCAGGGGGCTATCCGGGTGGTCGACGAGGCCCCCATCAGTCATTACAGGGCAGGGGACGAAGTGGTGATCGGTATCGAGGAAAACGCCGTGGTGCGGGGTTCGGTACTGGTTTATCTTGTTCCCCTGCTGGGGCTTTTTGCCGGGGCTCTGCTGGCGCAGAGCAGTGGTGCGGCTGAGCCCTGGATTGTTTTCGCGGCAGTCTCCGGCCTGGGTGCCGGGTTTGCCGTTACCGGCTGGCTCGCGCGTCGCACGCAGGGTGACCCGGCATTCGTGCCGAGGCTGCTGGGCAGGGCGGTCGACGCGCCGGGCGTTGTCAGCGAGATACGCGTAAAGGAGTGATACCCATATGACAGCAGTACGGCAATGGTTGCTGATGGTGGTGGGTCTGTGGTTGCTGGCTTGGCAATCCGCAGCAACGGCCCAGTTGCCCGACTTCACCGATCTGGTGGAAGAGGCGTCTCCGGCGGTAGTGAATATCAGCACCCGACAGAATGTGCCCGCCCGCGGCGCCGGGATGGGCCCCATGATCCCCGAACTCGAAGGCTTGCCCCCGATCTTCCGGGAGTTCTTCGAACGCAGCATTCCCGATGGCTCGCGCTCTGCTCCCCAGCGTCAGGCCCAGTCCCTGGGCTCGGGATTCATCATTTCCAAGGACGGTTACGTCCTGACCAACAACCATGTGGTGAGTGGAGCGGACGAGATTTTCGTGCGTCTGTCCGACCGCCGCGAACTGGAAGCCAGTCTGGTGGGTGCTGATCCGCGCTCGGACCTGGCCCTGCTCAAGATCGATGCCGGCGCCGACCTGCCGGTGGTACGCATGGGCAAGTCCGCCGACCTGAAGACCGGCGAGTGGGTGCTGGCCATTGGCTCGCCCTTCGGCTTCGAGTACTCGGTTACCGCCGGGATCGTCAGTGCCAAGGGTCGCAGCCTGCCCAACGAGAGCTACGTGCCCTTCATCCAGACCGATGTGGCGATCAACCCCGGCAACTCCGGCGGTCCGCTGTTCAACCTCAAGGGTGAGGTCGTCGGCATCAACTCGCAGATATTTACCCGCTCGGGTGGTTTCATGGGGCTGTCCTTTGCCATTCCGGTGGATGTGGCCATGGATGTGGTCGAACAGCTCAAGAGTGATGGTGCGGTGCGCCGCGGCTGGCTGGGTGTAGTGATTCAGGAAGTCAACAAGGATCTGGCCGAGTCCTTCGGTCTGCCCCGTCCGGCCGGCGCCCTGGTGGCGCAGATCATGCCTGACGGTCCCGGTGACAAGGGTGGCCTGCAGGTGGGTGACGTGATTCTCAAGCTCAATGATCAGGACATCGTCATGTCCTCGGATCTGCCGCACGCGGTGGGTCGTCTGCGTCCCGGTACGCGGGCCACCATGCAGGTCATGCGCGGTGGCAAGCGTGAGCAGCTGACCGTGGAAATCGGCGCGCTACCCGACGACGATGCCCTGGCTGCGGCGGGCTCTGCAGCCCCCAATGCGCCTTCGGCCACGGATAACCGGCTGGGTCTGGCGGTGGTCGAGCTGACTCCCGAACAGAAGAAGGCGCTGGATCTCAATCACGGTGTGGCGGTGCGTGAGGTGCGCGCCGGTCCGGGTGCCATGATCGGCCTGCGTCCCGGCGATGTGATCACCAACCTGAACAACCGCCCGATCCAGTCCGCCGCGGACTTCGAGAAGGTTGCCCGGGAGCTGCCGGTCAACCGCTCCATCTCCATGCGCGTCATCCGTCAGGGACGCGCCAGCTACATCACCTTCCGTCTGTCCGAATAAACCTGCTTCTGCCGGTGTGTGCCCGGGCCTCCGGGCCCGGGCACACACCGGGACAGATGGCGTGCCGTAGCGGAATCGGGTACACTTGCGGGCTGTTTTCGGGGACACGCCCCGGTCACCGCCATGTCCGGCAAACCATCTCTGGAAGAACCCTGCAGTGAGCGACCTCAGCCTGATCCGCAATTTCTCTATCATTGCCCACATCGACCACGGCAAATCGACCCTGGCCGACCGTTTCATTCAGATCTGCGGCGGCTTGAGCGAACGGGAGATGGCAGCCCAGGTACTGGACTCGATGGATCTGGAGCGTGAGCGCGGCATCACCATCAAGGCCCACAGCGTTACCCTCTACTACAAGGCGCGTGACGGCAAGACCTACCAGCTGAACTTCATCGACACCCCCGGTCACGTCGACTTCCACTACGAGGTCAGCCGCTCGCTGGCGGCCTGTGAAGGCGCGCTGCTGGTAGTGGATGCAGCCCAGGGCGTGGAGGCTCAGTCGGTGGCCAACTGCTACACGGCCATTGAACAGGGTCTGGAGGTGATGCCGGTACTGAACAAGATCGACCTGCCCCAGGCTGAGCCGGACCGGGTCAAGGCGGAGATCGAGAGTGTCATCGGCATCGATGCCACTGATGCCGTGGTCTGCAGTGCCAAGAGCGGCATTGGGGTGGAAGATGTGCTGGAGCGGCTGATCGAGGTGATTCCGCCCCCCGAGGGCGAAATCGAGGCGCCGCTGCAGGCGTTGATCATCGATTCCTGGTTCGACAACTACCTGGGCGTGGTGTCCCTGGTCCGGGTCAAGCAGGGCCGGATCAAGAAGGGTGACAAGGTGCAGGTGAAGTCCACCGGCAAGGTCCACCAGGTCGACAGCGTCGGCGTATTCAACCCCAAGCACACCGAAACCGTGGACCTCAAGGCCGGTGAGGTGGGCTTCATCATCGCCGGCATCAAGGACATTCACGGCGCCCCGGTGGGTGACACCCTGACCCTGTCCAGCACACCCGACGTGGAAATGCTGCCCGGCTTCCAGAAGGTGCAGCCCCAGGTGTTCGCCGGTCTGTTCCCGGTCAGCTCCGACGATTTCGAGGATTTCCGCGACGCGCTGGAGAAACTCACCCTCAACGACGCCGCGCTGCAGTATGAGCCGGAAAGCTCCGATGCGCTGGGCTTCGGTTTTCGTATCGGCTTCCTCGGCATGCTGCACATGGAAATCATCCAGGAGCGCCTGGAGCGCGAGTACGACCTGGACCTGATCACCACCGCCCCCACCGTGGTCTATGAGGTGGTGAAGAAGAACGGCGACATCATCTATGTCGACAACCCCTCGCGCCTGCCCGACCCGGCGGTGATCGAGGAGATGCGCGAGCCGATAGTGCGCGCCAATATTCTTGTGCCCCAGGACCATCTTGGCAGCGTCATAACCCTGTGTGTCGAGAAGCGTGGCGTACAGCGCGACATGGTCTTCCTCGGAACCCAGGTGCAGGTCAGCTACGATCTGCCGATGAACGAGGTGGTACTCGACTTCTTCGACCGACTGAAGTCGGTCAGCCGCGGCTATGCTTCCTTGGATTACGCCTTCGACCGCTTCCAGGCGGCCAGGCTGGTGCGGCTGGATGTCCTGATCAACAACGAGAAGGTCGACGCCCTGGCGCTGATCGTGCACCGCGACAACGCCGCCTACAAGGGGCGCCAGCTGGTCGAGAAGATGAAGGATCTGATCCCGCGGCAGATGTTCGATGTTGCCATCCAGGCAGCCATGGGTGGTCAGATCGTGGCGCGCTCCACGGTCAAGGCGCTGCGCAAGAACGTACTGGCCAAGTGTTATGGCGGTGACGCCAGCCGCAAGAAGAAGCTGTTGGAGAAGCAGAAGGCCGGCAAGAAGCGGATGAAACAGGTGGGCAACGTGGAGATTCCGCAGGAAGCCTTCCTTGCCGTGCTGAAAGTAGACAACTAGGGTCCCGGGGGGCGTTGCAAGTCTGACTATGCATATCAATTTTCCGCTGTTGCTGGTGATCGCCGTGGCTGTCACCGGCCTTCTTGCTTTGCTCGATCTCCTGTGGCTGGCGCCGGCGCGCCGTCGTGCCGTCAACGCCTACGAATCCAGCGCACCGGTGGTGGATCCGGGCACCCTGCAGCGCCTGAACAAGGAGCCGCTGCTGGTCGAATACGGCAAGTCCTTCTTCCCGGTGCTGGCGGTGGTGCTGATCCTGCGCTCCTTCCTGGTGGAACCCTTCCAGATTCCCTCCGGCTCGATGAAGCCGACCCTGGAGGTTGGCGACTTCATCCTGGTCAACAAGTTTTCCTACGGCATCCGCCTGCCGGTGCTGGACACCCGGATCATTCCGGTAGGCGAGCCGCAGCGCGGCGATGTCATGGTCTTCCGCTATCCCAACGACCCGCGCATCAACTACATCAAACGGGTGGTCGGCCTGCCCGGTGACCGCATCGGTTACGCCGACAAGCAGCTGTTCGTCAACGGTGAACCGGTCGAGCGCGAGCTGCTGCGCACCGTGGCCGACGACGAAGTGCCCGCTGGCCATCCGCTGCAGGCCCTGGCCCGGGTTGACATCTATCAGGAACAGCTGGGCGATGCCGTCCACGAGGCCCGTTACAAGAAGGTCTCGCAGACACCGCCGGCGCGGGAATGGGTGGTACCCGAAGGGCACTACTTCATGGTTGGCGACAACCGCGACAACTCCAACGACAGTCGCTACTGGTCCTCACCGGATATGCCGACGGAGTTGTGGGGAATGGTTCCGGACAACTATATTGTCGGCAAGGCCTTTGCCGTGTGGATGCACTGGCCGGAACCTAAACTGAAGAATCTGCCTAGTTTTTCCAGAGTAGGGCTGATCGACTGATGCGGTGAACTCAGCCAGGGACAGTGGCAGCAACGATATCAACAACGGACGTACGAGGGTTACCATGCGGCATTCTCAGAAAGGCATGTCTTTTTTTGGCTGGCTGGCGGTCATTGCACTGGTGGTATTCGGCGCTGTCGTCGCCATGAAGCTGACGCCCATCTACCTGGACCATTTTGCGCTGCGCAAGATAGTCACCTCGGTCAACGAGGACCCGAGCCTGAAGATCGGCTCGCTGCGCGACATGCAGGCGCATATCACCAAGGGCATGCAGATCAACAGTATCCGCGATATCAAGGCCGATGAAGCCATTACCGTCACTGCCAGCGGTACCGACACCTATACTGTGGTGATCAAGTACGAGGTGCGCTCACCGCTGCTTAACACCGTGGACCTGCTGGTCCATTTTGATGAAACCCATATTGTCAGACCTCTAAAGTGAGCAACAAGCTAGACCGACTGGAAAGAAAGATAGGATACAGTTTCAGGAATCAGGATCTGCTGGTACTGGCGCTTACCCATCGCAGCCTGGGTGGGCGCAACAACGAGCGGCTGGAATTTCTCGGCGACTCGATTCTGAATTTTGTAGCGGCCGAAGCGCTTTTCGAGCGCTTCCCGCAGGCCCGGGAAGGCCAGCTGTCACGCCTGCGGGCGCGGCTGGTCAAGGGCGTCACCCTGGCCGAGCTGGCCAAGGGATTCGATCTGGGCGAATACCTGCGCCTGGGCTCTGGCGAACTCAAGAGCGGCGGTTTCCGCCGTGAATCCATCCTCGCCGATACCACCGAAGCCATCATTGGCGCCATCTACCTGGACGGCGGCATGCAGGCGGCCCGCGAGCGCATCCTGCTGTGGCTGGCTGGGCACATGGAGAGCCTGACCCTGGTCGACAACAACAAGGATCCCAAGACCCGCCTGCAGGAGTACCTGCAGAGTCAGCACAGCGATCTGCCCCACTACGAGGTGGTGGATATCAGCGGTGAGGCCCATTGCCGGACCTTTCGCGTGGAATGCCGGGTCGAACTCATGACCGGCAAGACCTCGGGGGTCGGCAGCAGTCGCCGTCTGGCCGAGCAGGAAGCCGCCAGACTGGCCCTCATCGCCATGGGCGTGGAGAAAAGTGAATGAGCGATAAGGCGCCGCGTTGCGGCTATGTGGCAATCGTCGGGCGGCCCAATGTGGGCAAGTCGACGCTGCTCAACCATATCCTGGGACAGAAGCTGGCGATCACCTCGCGCAAGCCCCAGACTACCCGGCACACCCTGCTGGGAATCAAGACCGAGGACAATGTCCAGGCCATCTACGTGGATACCCCCGGCCTGCACAAGGACGCCGAGAAGGCCCTCAACCGCTTCATGAACCGCAGTGCCTCCCAGGTGCTGCGCGATGTCGACGTGGTGCTCTTCGTGGTCGACCGCACGCGCTGGACCGATGAGGACGAGATGGTCTGGAACAAGGTCCGGCATCTGGAGTGTCCGGTGCTGCTGGTGGTCAACAAGGTTGACCGGCTGGAGGACAAGACAGAGCTGCTGCCCCATCTGGAATGGCTGGCCGGCCAGCTGCCGAATGCCGAGATAGTGCCGGTGTCGGCGCTGCATGGTGGCAACATCGAACGTCTGGAACAGCTGGTGGCCGAGCGCCTGCCGGAGAGCGAGCATTACTATCCCGAGGATCAGCTGACCGACCGCAGCTCGCGTTTCCTTGCCGCGGAACTGGTGCGCGAGAAGGTCATGCGCCAGCTGGGCGCCGAAGTGCCCTATCAGGTGGCGGTGGAGATCGAGCAGTTCGAGAAGGTCGGCAAGGTGCTGCACATCCATGCGCTGATCCTGGTCGAGCGCGAGGGCCAGAAGAAGATCATCATCGGTGATGGCGGTGCGCGCATGAAAAAGATCGGCCAGGAGGCCCGGCTGGACATGCAGAAGCTGTTCGGCAGCAAGGTGATGCTGAACCTCTGGGTCAAGGTCAAGCGTGGCTGGTCCGATGACGAGCGGGCACTGAACTCGCTGGGCTACCGTTTCGACTGAGCATGACCCCGTCGCTGAGTCCGGCCTATGTGCTGCACAGCCGCCCCTACCGGGACAGCAGTGCCCTGGTCGACCTGCTGACCCTGCATCATGGACTGCAACGGGTGGTCTGGCGTGGCGCACGTGGTCAGCGGCGCAAGGTCTCGCCGCAGCCCTTCATGCCCCTGCTGGTGGGGCTGGGCGGACGCTCGGAGCTGAAAACCCTGACCCAGGCCGAAGTTGCCGGCCGTTTCAGCCTGCTGCAGGGCGAGACCCTGTTCAGCGGACTCTACCTCAACGAACTGCTGGTGCGCCTGCTGGTTGGCGGTGAACCCCAGCCGATCCTGTTTGCCGCCTATCAGCAGAGCCTTGAACAGCTTGCCGCCGGTGACCCGGTGGAGCCCATACTTCGGCGGTTCGAGTGGCAATTGCTGGAGCTTCTGGGCTATGGTTTCAGCCTCACCGAGGACGCCCACGGCCAGCCGCTGGATCGGCACCGGGACTATGCCTGGTACGCCGGCGAGGGGCTGCGACCCCTGGATGATCCGCTGCCGGGCGCCATCGGGCTGTCCGGTGCCGCGCTGCTGGCCATGGCGGCCGGCGACTGGAGCGCGCCGGCCACCCTGCGCGCCGCCAAACAGCTGATGCGCCAGGCCCTGAGCGTCCACCTCGGCGACCGGCCGCTGGTCAGTCGCAGCCTGTTCCGCCGGCAAACCCCTTCCATCAAAGGAGAGCAACAGTGAGTCATCCCCAGCGTGTACTGCTAGGTGTCAATATCGATCATGTGGCCACCCTGCGTCAGGCCCGTGGTACCCGCTATCCGGATCCGGTCCAGGCCGCCATCGAGGCAGAGCAGGCCGGCGCGGACGGCATCACGGTGCACCTGCGCGAGGACCGCCGGCATATCCAGGAGCGCGACATCCGCCTGCTGGCTGAAGTGCTGCAGACGCGCATGAACCTGGAAATGGCCATCACCGACGAGATGCTGGCCTTCGCCGGCGAGATCCGTCCGGCCCACGTGTGCCTGGTGCCGGAGCGGCGCGAGGAACTGACCACCGAAGGCGGTCTGGATGTCGCCGGCAACCTGGCACGGGTGCAGCAGGCGGTGGAGCAACTGGCCGGGTACGGCTGCGAGGTGTCCCTGTTCATCGATGCCGACCCGCGGCAGATCGAGGCCGCGCGCGATGCCGGCGCCCCGGTCATCGAGCTGCACACCGGACATTATGCCGACGCCAGTGGAGCGGAGCAGGACCGCGAGCTGGTGCGCATCCGCGAGGGTGTGGCCTATGCGCGCAAACTGGGTCTGGTGGTCAACGCCGGACACGGCCTGCACTATCACAACGTCGAGCCGATCGCTGCCATCCCCGGCATCAACGAGCTCAACATAGGTCACGCGATCATCGCCCGGGCGCTGTTTTCGGGACTGGCTGCGGCAGTGACCGAGATGCGAACCCTGATTGCCACCGGCGAAGCCTGCCAGTGATAGTGGGAATAGGTACCGATCTGGTGCTGCTCAGCCGTATCGAGGCCGTGCTGGAGCGCCAGGGTGAACGCTTTGCCCGGCGCATCCTGACGCCCGCCGAACTGCAGCGCTTCCTCGCGCACTCGCAGCCGGCGCGCTACCTGGCCAAGCGCTACGCGGCCAAGGAGGCGATTCTCAAGGCGCTGGGGACCGGACTGGCCAAGGGCATGTCCTGGCAGCACATGCAGATCGACAACGACGCCCATGGCGCCCCTCTGGTGACCCTCAGCGGCGCGGCGCTGGAGCGGCTGCAGCAGGGGGGTGGCGGGCGCATGCTGCTGTCGCTCAGTGATGAGCGCGAGCAGGCGCTGGCCTTCGCCCTGTGGTCAACCGACTGAGGCTTCGGCGGTTTCGCGCAGACGCGAGATCGCCACCAGCACCGCCTCCACTGCCGCCGCGCTGTCCTCTCCCTGCTTCAGTCGGGTTTCCGCTTCCTGGCAGCAGGCGCGCAGTTGCGGTACGCCGCAGTAGCGGGTCGCGCCGTGCAGCTTGTGAATGATCTCGCGCAGGGCGGCCTGATCGCCCTGCTGTCGGGCGGAGGCGATGCTGCGGGCGGTTTCCGGAAGGTCCCTGAGCAGCATCTGCAACATGTCCCGGGCCAGATCCGCCTTGCCTGCCGCCAGTCTCAGCCCCTCTTCATGATCCAGCACCATCGGTGACGTCGCTTCGGGCTCCGTCAGTTCATCGTGCTGCGTCGACAGCGGCGGTACTACCGGCTCGCCCTCGTGGGTCAGCATTCCGGTCCACTTGTTCACCGTCTGGCGCAGCTGCTCGGCGGTGATGGGTTTGGTCAGATAATCGTTCATGCCGCATTGCAGCAGCTGGCGCCGTTCGCTCTCCAGCGCATGGGCGGTGACCGCCACTATGGGTACGGGGTCGAAACCGGCGATCTCTTCGCGCTGGCGCAGTTCGCTGGTGGCCTGGCGGCCATCCATCCCCGGCATCTGCACGTCCATGAAAATCAGATCGACCGGGCATTCGGTCAGGATGTCCAGGGCCTCCTCGCCGCTGTGGGCGAGCAGGGCGGCCACGCCGATATCGGCGAGGAAGGCTTCCAGCAGGCGCAGGTTGGCGGGCTGGTCATCCACGCAGAGTACCCGCGGGATACGGCTGGGGTTGGCCAGCACCGGCAGCGCCGGGGACGGCTGGCCGCCGTCGAGCAGCTGCAGTACGGCACGGTACAGCTTGCGGGTATTGACCGGCTTGGACAGGGTCTGGCTCATGGAGCGCGGCAGACGGTCGAGCAGGGGGTAATGCTCGGTGGTGTCGGTGAGTACCAGACTCTTGCAGATGTTGAGCTCGGACCACTGGCGGATCAGCTCCAGGGTTTCCCCGGGCGGGGTGCTGGTATGCCGGGTGCTGACCAGCGCCAGCTGCAGCGAGTGGTCCCGGTGTACCGGTGAGGTCAGCGCCTCGTGCAGCTCACGGGGATTGTCGAACATGCGCACCGACAGGCCTACGTTCTCCAGGCTGTGCAGCAGCATCTGCCGGCTCAGCAGCTGAGGCTCCACCAGCGCGGCACGCAGGCCCAGCAACGGCCGTTCGGGCAGATCGTCCTCGCTGTGGATCGAGCGCTTCAGGCGCAGGGTCAGCCAGAACTCGGAGCCTTCGCCGGGCTGACTGCGCAGGCCGATCTCGCCCTGCATCTGTTCAACCAGACGCTTGGAGATCACCAGCCCGAGCCCGGCGCCACCCGCCTGCCGGGCCAGGGAGTTGTCGGCCTGGCTGAAGGCCTTGAACAGGGCCTTCTGCTGGGTCGGCGACAGACCGACGCCGGTGTCGCTGACGCTGATACGCAGCAGCACCTGTTCGCTGTCCTGCTGCTCGGCCATGACCCGGACGCTGACCGAGCCCTCATGGGTGAACTTGATGGCATTGCTGATCAGGTTGGCGAGGATCTGCTTGAGCCGCATGGGGTCGCCGCTGAGCCCCAGCGGGGTGTCGCGGTAGATGATGCTGACCAGCTCCAGTCCCTTGCTGTGGGCGCTGGGGGCCAGCATGGTCAGGGTTTCGTCGACCAGATCGCGCAGGTTGAAGGACAGGTTCTCCAGCACCAGCTTGCCGGCTTCGATCTTGGAGAAGTCGAGAATCTCGTTGATGATCGCCAGCAGGCTGTCGGCGGACTTGCTGATGGTGGTCAGGTATTCCTGCTGACGCGCGGTGAGGTCACTGCGCTGCAGCAGGGTGGTGAAGCCGAGGATGCTGTTGAGCGGCGTGCGCAGCTCGTGGCTCATGTTCGCCAGGAACTCGGACTTGATGCGGCTGGCTTCCTGGGCGGTCTTGCGCGCCAGATCCAGCTCGATGTTCTGGATCTCGATGGTTTCCAGCGTCTGGCGCAGGTCTTCGGTGGCTTGATCAATGTTCTGCTGCAATTCTCCCTGCGCACTCTGCATGGTCTGCGCCATGTTGTTGATACCCTGGGCCAGATCCTCCAGCTCTCGACTGCCCTGATTGGTCAGACGCACATCGAAGCGGCCCTGGCTGATCTGGTTGATAGCGGCGTTGAGCCGCAGGATCGGCTGGGTGATGCGACGGCCCATGAGCGACACCACCGCCGCGGTCAGACCCAGACCGACGAGAATGGTCATCAGGGTCGCCAGCAGGCCCTGGTACTGGCGCAGCTGGGTGTTGCCATGGCTGAGCTCCACCTCCAGCCAGCCGAGCAGGCTGTCGGCCTCGATCTGCGGATAGTCCTGGCGCGAGGGCAGGTCGGCACTGGCCAGCAGGGGCATCATGAAACGACTGCTGTGGCTGCTGCGCTGGATCTGCAGGCCGGTGCCGGCGGCCAGGCCGACGTTAGGCAGGGGTTGGCCCGCCGGGTACATCCTCGGGCCGCGATGTTCCAGCGCGACCATCTCGGTGTCGTAGAGGGTCAGGGCGCGGACGTCGGTATAGTTGAGGGCGTTGTAGAGGATGCTGCCGATCTGCCCGGTATCACCGTTGAGCAGGGCGCTGGCGGCCGGCTGCTGCAGGTATTCCATGGTCATCAGGCCGCGCTGCAGCAATTGTTCTTCCGTGTAACGCAGCTGCTGCCAGCTGAAGTAGCCGCCCATCACCAGCGCCATCAGGCCGGTGGGGAGCAGGGTCATCAGCAGCAGGCGGGCGTTGATCCCCATTGACGACTGGCGTTTCATCGCTGGCTTATTCAATGTGTGCATCCCTTTCCCGGTTGCCGTTATCATAGATCGAAAAGCACCACCGGGGCAGCTGCCCGGTTTGCCCCCGCTGAAGGATGTATGATGAAAACCAGCTTTCCGAGCATTGCCGACTGCATCGGCAATACCCCCCTGGTCCGCCTGCAACGCATGACCGGTGACACCAGCAACACCATTCTGCTCAAGCTCGAGGGGAACAACCCCGCCGGTTCGGTCAAGGATCGTCCGGCGCTGTCGATGATCCGCCTGGCCGAGCAGCGTGGTGACATCCGCCCCGGCGACACCCTGATCGAGGCGACCTCCGGCAACACCGGCATCGCCCTGGCGATGGCAGCGGCGATCATGGGTTACCGCATGATCCTGATCATGCCGGAGAACTCCAGCGACGAGCGCAAGTGGGCCATGACCGCCTACGGTGCCGAACTCATCCTGGTCAGCAAGGAAGAGGGCATGGAAGGCGCCCGCGACCTGGCCCTGCAGATGCAGCGTGACGGCCAGGGCAAGGTGCTCGACCAGTTCGGCAACATGGACAATCCCGAGGCCCATTATCAGGGCACCGGCCCCGAGATCTGGCGCGACACCCAGGGTCAGGTGACCCACTTCGTCAGCTCCATGGGCACCACCGGCACCATCATGGGGGTGTCCCGCTATCTCAAGGAGCAGAACCCGGACATCCAGATCGTTGGCCTGCAACCGACCGAAGGGGCTGCCATTCCGGGTATCCGCCGCTGGCCGCAGGAGTACCTGCCCAGCATCTTCGACCGCAGCCGGGTGGATCTGGTGGTGGACATGAGCCAGCAGGAGGCCGAGGACACCATGCGTCGTCTGGCGCGGGAAGAGGGCATCTTCTGTGGCGTGTCCTCCGGCGGCGCCGTGGCGGCGGCGCTGCGGCTCAATGCCGAACTCGAGAATGCGGTGATAGTGGTGATCATCTGCGACCGGGGGGATCGCTACCTGTCCACCGGGGTGTTTGATGGCCGCGCATGAATAGGGGGCGGGGTCGACCCAGACGGGCGACTGATGCCCCGGCAGCGACAGGCCAGCGCATCGAGCTTTCCCTGGAGCGTCTTACCCATGACGGCCGCGGTATCGGCCGCTGGCAGGGGCGCACCGTGTTCGTCGAGGGCGGGTTGCCCGGCGAACAAGTGGTCGCGCGGGTGGTGCGTGCGCGCAGCAAGCTGATCGAGGCGCGTCTCGAGCAACTGCGCACCGCCAGTCCCGAGCGGCAGGAACCCGCCTGCCCGCACATTGCCCTGTGTGGCGGTTGCAGTCTCCAGCATGTTCCCCAATCCACCCAGCTGCAGCTCAAGCAGCAGGCGCTGAGTCAGCAGCTGGAACACTTTGCCGGTCTGCAGCCCGAGCGCTGGATGCCGGCGCTCACCGGGCCCGAGTACGGTTACCGTCAGCGTACCCGGCTGTCGGTGCGCGAGGACCCGCGCAGCGGCCGGCTGCAGGTCGGCTATCGCCAGCGTGCCAGCAGCGCACTGGTGGAGGTCAGTCGCTGCCCGGTGCTGATCCCCCGGCTGGAAGGGGTGCTGCGGGATCTGTCGGAGCAACTGCAACTGCTCGAAGGGCGCAGCGGCCTGGGTCATGTGGAGCTGGTGGGCGGGCTGCATCCCGGTCTGATCGTGCGGCACCTGCGGCCTCTGAGCGAGGCGGACCGGCAGCGGCTGCTGGACCTGGCCGGTCGCCACGGGCTGGCCTGCTATCTGCAATCGGGCAGCGAAGGAATCCTGCATTGCCTCAGCGGCGACGGCGCTCAGCCGGCCTATCGGCTGGATGACCAGCAACTGACCTTCCATTTCGCCGCCGGTGACTTCACCCAGGTCAACGCCAGTATCAACCAGCAGATGGTCAATCAGGCTCTGGACTGGCTTGACGTCCGGCCCGGCGAGCGGGTGCTGGACCTGTTCTGCGGCGTCGGCAATTTTACCCTCCCGCTGGCCCGGGCCGGAGCGCTGGTCACCGGTGTCGAGGGCAGCGCCGAGATGGTTGAACGGGCAGCCGCCAACGCCCGGCTGAATGGTCTGGAGTCCGTGCACTTTTTTCAGGCGGACTTGTCGAACAGCCTGGACAGCGCCTGGTCGCAGCAGGAGTTCGATGCCGCGCTGCTGGACCCGCCCCGTGACGGGGCAGCACAGATGGCCGGCATGCTGGCGCAGAAAAGGGTGCAACGGATACTCTATGTGTCCTGCAACCCTGCCACCCTGGCACGGGATGCAGGCATTCTGTCGGCGGCGGGTTATCGATTGGTGCAGGCGGGTATCATGGACATGTTCCCCCAGACTGCACATGTGGAAGCCATGGCACTCTTCGTGTCGGGCAAGGATAGAAAGTAATGGTACAAGTCAGAGCAGAGCATCCGGTCAACCAGGATGGCACTGTAGATATCGACGCCTGGATTGAACGTATCCAGCAACGAGTGCCGCTGCCCGAACCGCAGCAGCTCAAGCGGGCCTGCGAATGGGCTGCCCAGCTGGATCGTGACACCAGCAAGACCGAGCATCGCTGGGCCAATGGAGCCAGCAGTTACCGCACCGGTCTGGAAATGGCGGAAATCCTTGCTGACCTGAAACTCGATCAGGAATCCCTGGTGGCGGCCGTGATCTACCGCGCCGTGCGCGAGCAGAAGACCACGGCGGAGGACGTTCGCCTGCGCCTGGGTGACGAGGTCGCGGAACTGGTAGACGGTGTGCAGCGCATGGCGGCGATCAGCATTTCCCACAACCCCTCCGGGGTGAAGGCGTTCAATGCCCAGTCCCAGGTCGAGAACCTGCGCAAGATGCTGGTCACCATGATCGACGACGTGCGCGTGGTGCTGATCAAACTGGCCGAGCGGACCTGTGCCATCCGCGCGGTCAAGGATGCCCCCGAGGAAAAGCGCTACCGGGTGGCCCGTGAGGTGTTCGACATCTATGCGCCGCTGGCCCACCGTCTGGGTATCGGTCATATCAAGTGGGAGCTGGAGGACCTGTCCTTCCGCTACCTGGAACCGCACAAGTACAAGCAGATCGCCAGTCTGCTGGACGAGCGCCGGCTGGATCGCCAGCAGTACATCGAGGCGGTGATGTCCCAGCTGCGCCATGAGCTGTCCGGCGCCGGCATTGATGGCGAGATCACCGGGCGGGTCAAGCATATCTACTCGATCTGGCGCAAGATGCAGAACAAGGGCCTGGATTTCAGCCAGATCTATGACGTGCGTGCGGTGCGTATCCTGGTACCCGAAGTCCGGGACTGTTATACCGCACTGGGTATCGTGCATACCCTGTGGCGGCATATCCCCAACGAATTCGACGACTACATCGCCAACCCCAAGGAGAACGGCTATCGCTCGCTGCATACCGCGGTGATAGGCCCCGAGGGCAAGGTGCTGGAGGTGCAGATCCGTACCCATGCCATGCATGAGGAAGCGGAGCTGGGCGTCTGCGCCCACTGGCGCTACAAGGGGACCGACGTCGACAGCAACTCCAATGCCTACGAGGACAAGATCGCCTGGCTGCGTCAGGTCCTGGAATGGCACGAGGAAATGGGCGACATCGGCGGCCTGGCGGAGCAGCTGCGGGTCGATTTCGAACCCGACCGCATCTATCTGTTCACCCCCGATGGTCACGTGCTGGATGTGCCCCGGGGAGCGACCCCGCTGGACTTCGCCTACCGGGTGCATACCGAGATCGGCCACAACTGCCGTGGCGCCAAGGTCAACGGCCGGATAGTGCCGCTCAACTACGTACTGCAGACCGGGGAGCAGGTGGAGATCATCACCGGGCGTACCGGCGGGCCGAGCCGCGACTGGCTCAACCCCAACCTGGGCTACGTCAACACCTCCCGGGCCCGGGCCAAGGTGCAGCACTGGTTCAAGCAGCAGGCCCGCGAGCAGAACGTGCAGGCCGGCAAGGTCATGCTCGAACGCGAACTGGCTCGCATGGCGCTGACCGGTACCGACTATGCGCAGCTGATTGAACGCCTGGGCATCCGCAGCCAGGAGGACCTGTTCGCCGCACTGGGTTCGGGGGACATACGGCTCAATCACGTGGTCAACGTCGCCCACCAGCTGGTCGAGCCGGACCGGCACGCCGAGCAGCTGGAGCTGATTCCCCGGCGCCAGCAGAAGTCCGGCCGGCGCGGCGATGTGCACATCCAGGGTGTCGGCAACCTGCTGACGCAGCTGGCCGGCTGCTGTCAGCCGGTACCGGGTGACCCCATCATCGGCTATATCACCGTCGGCCGTGGCGTGACCGTGCACCGGGCCGACTGTGCCACCGCGCTGCAACTGCAGGATCGCGAGTCCGAGCGGCTGATCGAGGTCAGCTGGGGCGGTGAGCCGGTGCAGACCTACCCGGTGGAGATCTTCATCAAGGCCTATGACCGTTCCGGTCTGCTGCGGGATGTCTCCCAGCTGCTGGCCAACGAGAAGATCAACGTGCTGGAGGCCAGCACCCGTACCAACCGCGACGACAACTACGCCAGCATGATGCTGACCCTGGAGGTGCCCAACCTGCACCTGCTGGGTCGCCTGCTGACCCGTATCGGTCAGCTGCCCAACGTCATCGAGGCGCGGCGCAACCGTCAGGAGCGTCGCGCGTGAGTTACCAGCTTGAGGACTTGCTGTATCTGATGCAGCGTCTGCGGGACCCCGAGCACGGCTGTCCCTGGGACCTGAAGCAGTCCTTCGCCAGCATAGCGCCGCATACCCTGGAGGAGGCCTACGAGGTGGCCGATGCCATCGCTGCCGGCGACCATGCCCAGCTGGCAGGGGAGGTGGGGGATCTGCTGTTCCAGGTGGTGTATTACGCCCAGCTCGGTCAGGAGGCCGGCCTGTTCGGCTGGAACGAGGTGGTGGATGGTATCACCCGCAAGCTGGTGCGGCGCCACCCCCATGTGTTTCCGGACGGCAATCTGCGCACCCCGCCCGGCACCCTGAAGCTGGACGAGGGCCAGATCAGCGAGCGCTGGGAGCAGATCAAGGCCGAGGAGCGTGCCGAACGGGCAGGGGAGCCGCGCCAGCTCTCGCTGCTGGATGATGTGCCGCGGGCGCTGCCGGCCCTGAGCCGCGCGCAGAAGCTGCAGAAGCGTGCAGCCGCCGAGGGTTTCGACTGGGACAGCGTCGGCCCGGTTATCGACAAGATCAGTGAAGAACTGCAGGAAGTACGCGAAGCCATCGGTCGGCGTGATCAGGAGCAGATTGGCGAGGAGATCGGCGACCTGCTGTTTGCCATGGTCAACCTGGCCCGCCACCTCAAGGTGGACGCGGAAACCGCCCTGCGCGGTGGCAACGAGAAGTTCGAGCGGCGCCTGCGCTTCATCGAGACCCGTCTGCGGGAGGAGGGCAAGGTGTTCGCCGAGACCGATCTGCAGGAGCTGGACAGCCTGTGGGACGAGGCCAAACGTCAGGGGTTGTAGTCGCTGATTCGGGCGCGACACCTTGTCGCGCCGCGCTGCCGTGAATCGGCGGATAACCGGCAAAATCCCGGAAACAGGGCGCTCCAGCCGGCGATTCCCCTGCGCTTACGACCAAAATCCAGTACTCATCCTGCTTGTGCCGAGCCGGTTGTGAGTGTATGTTGAACGCCTTTTTCGCTTTGCATAAACAGATTTTATGTCCCGGTTGCTTGCCGGGGCACGTCAGCCGGCGCCGGTCGCCGGTGGCCCGATTTCCGTTCAGATTGAGGAGTTCAACATGCGCGTCATCCTATTGGGTGCCCCCGGCGCGGGCAAGGGCACACAGGCCCAGTTCATCTGCCAGCGGTTCGATATTCCGCAAATCTCCACCGGCGACATGCTGCGTGCCGCAGTCAAGGCCGGCACCGAACTGGGCAAGCAGGTCAAGGAAGTGATGGATACCGGCGGCCTGGTCTCCGACGAGCTGATCATTGGTCTGATCAACGAGCGTATTGCTCAGGATGATTGCGCCAACGGCTTCCTGCTGGACGGCTTTCCGCGCACCATTCCCCAGGCCCAGGCACTGGTGGATGCAGGCATCAAGATCGATCACGTTCTGGAAATTGCCGTGGACGACGAGGAGATCGTCGGCCGCATTTCCGGTCGCCGGGTACACCCGGGTTCCGGTCGCACCTACCACCTGGAACACAATCCGCCGAAGCAGGCCGGCAAGGACGATGTGACCGGTGAAGAGCTGATCCAGCGTGAGGACGACAAGGAAGAGACCGTACGCAAGCGTCTGCAGGTCTACCACACCCAGACCAAGCCGCTGGTGGACTTCTACCAGAAGCTGTCCGCCGCCAACGGCGAGCCCAGGTGCTCCCGTGTCGAGGGCGTCGGCAGCGTCGAAGAGATCACTGCCCGCGTGCTGTCCGCGCTGAGCTGATCCGCTCGTCTGTCTGTTGTCAGGGCCCGTGCGATAGCCTCGCACGGGCCTTGTTGTTTGTTACAATCGCGTCTTTTCCCACAGTGTGCCCCCATGACTGCCACCCTGCTTGCCCTGGATACCGCCACCGAAGCCTGCTCCGCAGCCCTGCTGCATGACGGCCGAACGTATCGCCGTTCCCAGGTTGCGCCCCGTCTGCACGCCCAGCTGCTGCTGCCGATGATCGAGGAGCTGCTGGCCGAGGCCGGCATCACCCTGGCAGAGGTCGATGCCCTGGTGTTCGGCCGCGGACCGGGGGCCTTCACCGGCGTGCGCATTGCCACCGGTATGGTGCAGGGGCTGGCCTTTGCCAGTGACAAGCCGGTGATCGGCATCTCCAATCTGGCGGCGCTGGCCCAGCGCGCCTGGCGCGAGCACGGGGCAACCCGGGTCTGCGCGGCGATCGATGCGCGCATGGACGAGGTCTACTGGGGCTGTTACGAGTTGCAGGACGGCTGCATGACTCTGGTCGGCCTGGAAGGTGTCTGCGCGCCCGAACAGGTCGAGCTGCCCCGGGGCATGACGGCGGCGTCGGGCGCCGGCACCGGCTGGCAGTATGCCGGACGCATGGCGGTGCAGGTCGAGCAGAGCTGGCCGCAGATGCTGCCCGATGCAGCCGATCTGATCGAACTGGCATTGCCCCTGTGGCAGTCCGGCCAGACCCTGGATGCCGCCGAGGCGCAACCGGTGTACCTGCGCGACAAGGTGGCCACGCCCAAGGCCTGATCCGCCGGTCCCGCGTTTTTGCGTTCGCGCCCCTGTGGCGCTAATCTAGCTGTTCCCGAACCCCGAGAAGAGTGTGTCGCCCATGCGTCTGGATGGTTTCCATCCCTCACCCCTGCTGCCACGCGCGCCGCGCCAGGCCGCTGCGGTGGAGAAGCCCGCGATCCAGCCTGCTCCCGTGCAGGAGGCGCAGGTGCGTGCGGTCCAGACGCGCGTGGTCGAGCGCAGCGCGGCAGCCGGCGAGTACATTCCCGCCCGTCAGGGTTCCCCTTTGCCGGCCAGTGGCCCCGCCAGTCAGGCCCTCAACCGCTATCTGGACATGTCGCGACTGTCCGATGCCGACGACCAGCTGAGCTCGCGCATCGACCTCTTTGTCTGAGCGCCCTGTCAGATCAGTGAGTACTGCAACGCCTCGTCTCATCCTCGGCTGCCCCCTGTGGGCCGAGCCGGCCTGGTGCGGGGCGCTGTACAGCTCCGGTGCGGACGCCGATCGGCGGCTCCACGAGTACGGGCAGGTATTCGGCGCGGTGGAAGGCAACACCACCTTCTATGCGCTGCCGGAGCGGGATACCGTACGGCGCTGGGCCGAGCTGCTGCCCGCCGATTTCCACTTCTGCGCCAAGCTGCCCCGTGAAATCAGCCATGCCGATGTGCTGGATCCGCAGCACCCGCTGTTGACCCGCTTCTTCCATACCATGGCGCCGCTGGAGCAGCGTCTGGGACCGGTCTGGCTGCAGTTGCCGGCGCGCTTCGGTCCGGCCCAGCTGCCCCAGCTGGCGACCTTCCTCCAGGCCCTGCCCGAGGGCGGGCGCTACGCCGTGGAGGTGCGCCACCCGGACTTCTTCCGCAAGGACGACAACGAGCGCCGCCTCAACCGCATGTTGTTCGAGCGGGGCATGGAGCGCATCATGTTCGACAGCCGCGGTCTGTTCGCCAGTCCCGATCAGGATCCCGCTACCCTGGATGCCCGCCGGCGCAAACCCAGGCTGCCGGTGCACGCACTGGCCCTGGCCGACCGGCCCACGGTGCGTTTCATTGCCGGCATGGATAACCAGCAGAGCCTGCGCTGGCTGGCCCCCTGGCTGGACAAGTGCCGGCAATGGCTGGAAGAGGGCCGCAGCCCCATTCTCTTCATGCATACCCCGGACAACCGTCTGGCCCCCGAGCTGGCCCGGCTGTTCCACCAGCAGCTGGCCGAGCGACTGCCGTCCCTGGCACCGCTGCCGGCCTGGCCGGGGGAAGAGGAACAGCGTCAGGCGCCGCGGCAGGTCGGTCTGTTCTGATCTGCCGGCCCCGGCTGGGGTACACTGGCGGCTTTTTCCCTGTCAGGTTTTGCGATGAACGAGACGTCCCCCGGCCGCGTGGCTGTCCACTGGCTCAACCCCGATCTGGAGTCCGCCGCCCGGTTACTGGCCGCCCGCCTGAATCTGCCCCCCTACGCAGAGGGCGACGCCGCCGATCTGCTGCTGCAGCTGGGTGACGATGGCCTCAGCCTGCTGGCCACCGCCGAGGACGCCCCGGGTGCAGTGCGGGTCGATTTTGTCGAAGGCGCCCTGGCCCATCGCCGCCAGTACGGCGGCGGGGCGGGGCAGATGGTGGCACGGGCGGTGGGTATCCGCGGGTCGATACGCCCGCGGGTGCTGGATGCCACGGCCGGGTTGGGGCGGGACGCCTTCGTGCTGGCTGCCCTGGGCTGCGAGGTGACCCTGATCGAGCGCCAACCGGTGATCGCCGCGCTGCTGGCCGACGGTCTGCAGCGGGCCAGGGAGGCCGGTGGCGAGGTGGCGGAAATCGCCGGGCGCATGCAGCTGCTCGAGGGCGACGCCATCGAGCTGATGGCTGCCTGGAGCGGAGCTGTTCCCGAGGTCATCCACCTGGACCCCATGTTCCCGCACCGGCAGAAATCGGCCCTGGTAAAGAAGGAAATGCGCCTGTTCCGGCCCCTGGCCGGGGATGACCTGGATGCGCCCCAGCTGCTGGCGGCGGCGCTGGCGCTGGCCAGTCATCGGGTGGCGGTCAAGCGTCCGCGCAAGGCGCCGATCATCGAGGGGCCGCGGCCCAGCGCCGAGCTGACCGGCCAATCCAGTCGGTATGACATCTACGGCAAGCGCCGGCTGGAGGCCGACTGACCGGCAGGGTTGCAGGATTCAAACACCTGTTCCAGTATGCAGGGGAGGTCCGATAACAATTATTCTGCGGAGGCCCGTCATGCTGTCATCCACGCCGGATCATCTGGACATTCGGCCGCGCCGACTCAACGCTGCGCTGCCCGACCCCCTGCCGCGCTGGTGGCTGGGTAACGATCCCTTCCGTACCCACTTCTTCAACGCCATGTCGGTGCTGTTCCCGGATGGGGAGCAGTTCTTCATCGACTCGGTGCGTCATTTCCGCGATCGGGTCACCGACCCCGCGCTGGCACAGCAGATCCGCGGTTTCATCGGCCAGGAGGCCCACCACAGCCGCGAGCATATCGAGTACAACCAGCGGCTGCGGGACCTGGGTTATGACATCGAAGCCCTGGAGCGTCCGGTCAGGCAGCGCATCCGCTGGATCCACAAGAACTTTTCCCCCGAACGGCAGCTGGCCGCCACCGTCGCCCTGGAGCATTTCACCGCGATCATGGCCGATACCGTACTGCGCCACCCGCATTGGCTGGCGGACGCAGATCCGGAGATGCGGCGCCTGTGGCGCTGGCACGCGCTGGAAGAGACCGAGCACAAGTCGGTGGCCTTCGACGTCTACATGCAGGTCTGCGGCGACCGGCGCATGTTGCGCCGGGCCATGCGCCTGTCGACCTTCTTCTTCCTGCGGGATGTGACCATAGGCACCCTGAGCATGCTGCGCCGGGATGGCCAGCTCAACCTGCGCACCTGGTGGCGCGGGATGCGCTGGCTGTGGGGCAAGGGAGGTTTCTTCCGGCATCTGCTGGGCGCTTACCGGGATTTCTTCCGCAGGGATTTCCACCCCTGGGAGCATGACAATTCCGCCCTGATGCACCAGGTGGCCAGCGAATACAGCGACGCCCTGGTGCGCTGAGCGCTGACAGCGCCGGATTCTACCCGGCGCTGCGTGCCACCTGGCGTATCGACAGGCGGATTTCCGCACTCAGCACCCGCCGGGCGGTGTTCTCGGCAATGTCCTCCAGCTCCGGCAGATAGTGCAGGCGGCCCTCCTCATCCGGGCTGAGTACCTGCTCATCGAGCAGGCGCTGGATGAACTGGCGGAACAGGGTCTTGTCGAAGAACTCCGGCGCGTTGAGGCCATGCAGGATCGACAGGCGCTGGGCCATCACGGTGCACAGCGACTCCAGCTGCTCGGCGGTCAGGCTGCCGTTGGGGTTGTTCAGCAGCAACGCCGCGACCATGTAGAAGCGTTCGAGCATCTGGATGATGCTGCGCGCCAGCAGCGTCAGCAGCACGAATTCGCTGGAGGCGGTATCCGGACGGTGGATCTGACCGCCTTCCTCAAGCAGCAGGCCGCAGCCGATCAGCCCGTCCACATAGCGCTGTATCACCGCCGGCAGGTCCTCGTCCTGCCAGTGCATGAACAGCTCACCCTGCAGATAGGGATACAGCGCACTGACCAGACGCTCGATCTGCTCCCGGTTCATGCGCGCGTTGTTGAGGAACAGACTGGCGATCAGCGCCGGCAGGGCGACCAGATGCAGGATATTGTTCCGATACCAGGTCAGCAGCACGGCCTGGGGCTCGTCCAGATAGAGAATCTCGCCCAGGGCGTCGGATTGCCGGCCGATCATGCCCATGGACTCCACGTGACGTATCTGCTCCATCCCGCTGCCGGGAGCCAGGGTCACGTTGGGGCTGTAGGGGGTATCGCGCAGCAGGCGGGTGAAGGTGTCTATGGTGCGCGCCAGGGTGGCTTCGTCCAGCGCCAGGCGGCGGGTGGAGAGCATCACCAGGGCGACCAGATTCACCGGGTTGGCATCGGCTGCGGCATTGATCGAGCCGCCCAGGGTGCGGGCCAGGCGGTTGGTCACCTCGGGCAGCCATTCCGGGCGGTATTCCGGCTCGCCGCGCTGCAGACGCCAGGCCGGCTGGTGCCGGTCGAGGAACTCGGTCAGCGCCACCGGCTCGCCGAAGTTCACCGTCACCTCACCGAACTTCAGCTTGAGCGCTGACAATACCCGGAACAGATCGAAGATGGATTCCTTCTTCTTCGCCTGACCCCGCAGCTCGCCCAGGTAGGTGCGTCCCTCCAGCACCCGTTCGTAACCGATGTACACCGGCATGAACACGATCGGCCGGCGTGAGGAGCGCAGGTAGCTGCGCAACGTGATGGCGAGCATCCCGGTGCGCGGGTCGAGCAGGCGACCTGTGCGCGAGCGGCCGCCCTCGATGAAGTACTCCACCGGGAAGCCACGGCTGAACAGCAGGTGCAGGTATTCGTTGAACACCGCCGTGTACAGCTGGTTGCCGCGGAAACTGCGGCGCATGAAGAAGGCGCCGCCACGGCGCAGGATGTTGCCGATCACCGGCATGTTCAGGTTGATGCCGGCGGCGATGTGTGGCGGCGTCAGACTGTTGCGGAACAGCAGGTAGGACAGCAGCAGGTAATCGATGTGGCTGCGGTGGCAGGGCACATAGATGATCTCCTTGCCCGGGGCGATGTTCTGCACGTTCTCCAGGTTGTTGACCTTGACCCCGTCGTACAGCTTGTTCCAGAACCAGGACAGCACCACCTCGAGGAAACGGATGATGGTGTAGGTGAAGTCCGAGGCGATCTCGTTGGCGTAGCGGGCGGCCCGTTCCCGGGCGCGTTCGAGGCTGATGTTCTCCTCGGCGGCCTCGCGTTCGATGGCGGCCCGCACCAGCGGCCCATGCATCAGTCCCTTGAGCAGGGTCGCCCGGTGCGCCAGCTCGGGGCCGACCACGGCACCGCGCTGCTCGCGGAAATGCACCCGCAGCAGCCGGTTGACCTTGCGCAGGTTGCGGTCGTGCCCCAGGTTCTCGGCGGTGAGCTGGCGCAGCGACAGCGGCTCGCCGAAGCTCACGCGGATCTTGCGCCCATGCAACAGGATGGCGAGGAACTTGCGCAGCTTGCCGCCAACGCCCCAGTTGTAGGCGAACAGCAGTTTCAGCGGCGAGGACTCCACATCCGGGGACTGGCCCCAGAACACGCTGACCGGCACCAGCTGCACATCCGGGGTCACCCGCAACTCCACTGCGGTCAGGGCGCGCAGCAGACGCGGCGAGCGCTTGCGCGGGTCGGGGCGGCCGCTCCAGGGCAGTTCGCTGGTCAGGTGAAAGTGCGAGGCGTCTTCCTCCAGGGTACCGCCCGGCGGCAGGGTAGGCCGCGGCAGTCCGAGGCGGGCACATTCGCGGTCCAGCACCAGCAGGTCGGACAGCGAGCGCCCGGGCAGGACATAGAGAATGGGCGTGTCCGGCTGGGGAGCCACCTTCGCCAGCGGATCACCGATGCAGTCCGACCGGGCCCACAGGTACAGGGCGCGCCGCATCAAACCGAAGTGCAGGCGACTGAACAGGGAGGAGTTGGAGGACGGCATGGACGCTCTCTGACTGGCTGGGCTTGCGGGGAATTCTACCCATTAAGCAAGGCACTTTAATACCCTGTTACATTCGCCGCTGCGCGCCGGCAACTTGAAACCGGCGATGCCGTGCCCATATCAGACTGCAGCAAGGATGTTCTTGCGACAGGCATGGCAAGCGCAGGGCCGGAGGAGGGATGGATGCTCAATCATGCCTTGAATGTCTTTCCCTGCACCGGGCCAATCCATGTATTCTTGCAGCCTTTGACCGCCTTTTTGCGGTGTGTCGGTAACTGGGGATATGGAAGAGGTCATGATAAAGATAAACAGCCTGACCAAGCGATTCGGCGACCACGTCGCCGTGGACAACTTGTCCTTTGAAGTAAGACCGGGGGAGGTGCTGGGGTTTCTGGGGCCCAACGGGGCCGGCAAGTCCACCACCATGAAGATGCTGACCGGCTTTCTCGCGCCGGATGGCGGCAGCGCCTCCATCTGTGGTTTCGATATCCGCACCCAGACCCTGCAGGCCCAGCGGCAGATGGGGTATCTGCCCGAAGGCGCGCCCTGCTACGGCGACATGCGGGTCAAGGGTTTTCTCGAGTTCATCGCTCAGGTGCGTGGCCTGAGCGGCGCGGACCGTCGCCGGCAGGTTGACCGGGCGGTGGAGCAGCTGCAGCTTCAGGGCGTGCTCCACCAGACCATCGATACCCTGTCCAAGGGCTTCAAGCGCCGGGTCGGTCTGGCCCAGGCCATCCTGCACGATCCCCGGGTCCTGATCCTGGACGAACCCACCGACGGCCTGGACCCCAACCAGAAGCACCAGGTACGCGGACTGATCCAGCAGCTGGCCAGCGACAGCAACAAGATAGTGGTGATCTCCACGCATATCCTCGAAGAAGTGAGTGCGGTCTGCACCCGGGCCGTGGTGATTGCCCGTGGCCGCCTGCTGGCCGACGGCACCCCCGACGAGCTGGAAGCCCGCTCGCGCTACCACCAGGCGGTGACCCTGCTGCTGCAGCAGCCGGTGGACACTGCCGCGCTGCTGGCGCTGCCCGGCGTCAGCGGTGTGGAAGTGGCCCGCGAGGGCCATGAGGTGACCGTGCTGGCCGAGCCGGGCGCGGTGATTTTCCCGGCAGTGGGCGAGCATGCCCGCCAGCAGCAGTGGCAAGTCAAGGAGCTATCGGTCGAGCGCGGACGCCTGGATGAAGTGTTCCGCAGTCTGACTGCGGAGGAAGCCGCATGAATAGTCTGAACGTGATCTTCAAACGCGAACTGGCCAGCTATTTCGCTACCCCTCTGGCCTATATCTTCATCGTCATCTTCCTGGTGCTGTCCGCCGTCTTCACCTTCTATCTGGGTGGGTTCTACGAGGGCGGTCAGGCGGATCTGGTGCCCTTCTTCAACTTCCACCCCTGGCTGTACCTGTTCCTGGTGCCGGCGGTGGCCATGCGTCTGTGGGCCGAGGAGCGCAAGTCCGGCACCATCGAACTGCTGATGACCCTGCCGGTGTCCCGCGCCGACATGGTGCTGGGCAAGTTCCTCGCCGCCTGGGTCTTCGTCGGCATCGCACTGCTGCTGACCTTCCCGATCATCATCACGGTCAACTACCTGGGTGATCCGGACAACGGCGCCATCTTCACCGGCTACCTGGGCAGCTGGCTGCTGGCCGGCGGCTATCTGGCCATAGGCTCGTGCATGTCGGCGCTGACCCGCAACCAGGTGATCGCCTTCATCCTCAGCGTGGTGGCCTGCTTCGTGTTCATCGTCAGCGGCTTTCCGCTGGTGCTCGACCTGTTCCGCGGCTGGGCGCCCCAGTGGCTGCTCGATGCCATTGCCTCACTCAGTTTCCTGATCCGCTTCGATGCCATCAGCAAGGGCGTTCTGGACCTGCGTGACCTGTTGTATTTCATCTCGCTGATGGTGGCCTGGCTGGTGGCTACGGCGATTGTCATCGACCTGAAAAAGGCCGATTGAGGCAAAGGAGACTGCACATGAAACGACTGATGTATTCCGGTACCGGCCTGTTGCTCCTGTTGCTGGCCTTCATTGCCTTCAACATCACCTCCAACACCCTGCTGCCCGGGGCACGGCTGGATCTGACCGAACAGAAGCTGTACACCATTTCCGATGGCACGCGGAAGATCCTGCGTGATCTGGAGGAGCCGGTGACCCTGTACTTCTTCTTCTCCGAGCGCGCCAGCAAGGATCTGGTCATGGTTCGCAACTACGCGCGGCGGGTGGAGGAAATGCTCAAGGAGTATGAGCGGGTAGCCGATGGCAAGCTGCGCCTGCACATCATCGACCCGCAACCCTTCTCCGAGGCCGAGGACCGCGCCGCCGAGTTCGGGCTGCAGGCGGTACCCCTGACCCAGACCGGTGAACAGCTGTACTTCGGTCTGGCCGGCACCAACGAGCTGGCCCAGCGCGAGATCATTCCCTTTTTCGCGCTGGATCAGGAAGGCCTGCTCGAGTACGAGCTCAGCCGGCTGGTCAACAGCCTGGCCCGGCCGGAGAAACCACGTATCGGCCTGATCTCCGCGCTGCCCCTGGGCGGCGGCATGAACCCCTTCAGCGGTCAGGCCACGGCGCCCTGGGTGGCCTACGAGCAGCTGCAGCAGGTATTCGGCGTGGAAGAGCTGGAAGCGGATATCGACGCCGTACCCGAGGACATCGATGTGCTGCTGCTGGTGCATCCCAAGACCCTCAGCGAGGCGGCCCTGTTCGCCATCGACCAGTTCGTGCTGCGCGGCGGCAAGCTGATGGCCTTCATCGATCCGGTGGCCGAATCGGATCAGAGCATGGAGGCCATGATGGATGGCATGGCCGATGGCCGTGCCTCGGATCTGGCTCCGCTGCTGGCGGCCTGGGGCGTGTCCTATGACCCCGAGCGGGTGGTGCTGGATTCGCGCCTGGGCATGTCCGTGGGTCGCGGTCAGGGGCAGCTGCCGGCCCGTCACATCGGCTGGCTGGAAGTGGAAAAGCAGTTCATGAGCGAGGACGATACCGTCACCGCACCGCTGCAGCTGCTGACCCTGGCCAGTGCCGGTTCACTGGTGCCGATGGAGGAGGCCAGCACCCGGTTCGAGCCGCTGCTGTCCAGCAGCCGCCACAGTGCGCTGACCCCCGGCAGCCGCTTCACCCGTCTGGAGGATCCGGAGACCCTGCTGCAGGGCTTCCGCGCCGACGAGCAGATCCACCATTTCGCCGCCCGGCTGCAGGGCCCGGCCAGTACCGCCTTCCCCGAGGGGCTGGAAGGGCGCGAGCCCGAGCTGACCGAGGCGGACAACATCAACGTGGTGCTGGTTGCCGATACCGACCTGCTGACCGACCGCATGTGGGTACAGGTGCAGGACTTCTTCGGTCAGCGCATTCCCCAGCCCTGGGCGGACAACGGTGGCTTCCTGATCAATGCGCTGGACAACCTGTCCGGTTCCGAGGCGCTGATCAGCGTGCGGTCGCGGGGCAACTTCAGCCGTCCGTTCACCGTGGTCGAGGATCTGCAGCGCCAGGCTGAAAGCCGTTTCCGCGAAAGCGAGATGCGCCTGCAACAGCAGCTGGAGCAGACCGAACAGCGCCTGATCGAGCTGCAGCAGAACCAGGATCCGACCCAGCTGACCGAGCTCAGTGCCGAGCAGGAGCAGGAGATCCAGCGCTTCCTCGATCAGAAGCTGGAGATCCGCAAGCAGCTGCGGGACGTGCGCTACCAGCTGAACGCGGATATCGAGCGTCTGGGCACCTGGCTGAAGGTGATCAACATTGCACTGGTTCCGGCGCTGCTGACCCTGGCGGTGCTGCTGTGGTGGCTGCTGGGCCGGATGCGCCGCCGTACTGTCTAGGAGGACGGAGATGCGAAACAGGATTCTGATCGTTGCGGTCTTGGTGATACTGGCGCTGACAGCGGTAGCGTTGCAGATGCGCAGCAGCGAACGTATCGACGAGCTGGCCAGCCGCGAGCTGCTGTCGCCTGAACAGCAGCAGCAACTGGCCGGGCTGGAGCGGATCACCCTGAGCAAGGGCGAGTCCAGTGTCGAGCTGGCCCTGCTGGACGGGAACTGGGGCGTGCTCAGCCATGCCGGCTTCCCGGTACAGAAGGAACGCCTGGCAGCTCTGCTGCATGCCCTGCGTGGCGCCCGAGTGATCGAGGAGAAGACCAGCAACCCCGATCACCACGCCCGCCTGGGACTGGCTACCGACGACGCCAGCCATCCGCCGCTGCAGGTGCAACTGCATGCCGCCGGCGAGGACTTCGGCGTGATCTATGGCAATCGGGTCGGCAATGGCCAGCTGGTACGCTTTGTCGGCAGCGATCAGGTGCTGCTGATCAACCGCCCCTTCGGCATGTCGGTCAACCCGCAGGACTGGCTGTCACTGCAGGTGGTGGACATGCCCCTGACCCTGGTGTCCCGGGCCCGCTGGCAGCACGCCGACGGCGAAACCCTGGAGCTGTCCAAGGCAGCCGAGGGGGAGTACAACCTCCAGCTTGAAGGCGCGGATGTGGAGCAGGGCGGCAACGAGCGCCAGATCAACAGCATGGTGCTGGCGCTGGTGAACCTGCGTGCGCAGAACGTGGCGCTGCGCGAGGAACTGGCGCTGCCCGAGCCCATGCTGCAGATGCAGGTCGATACCTGGGCCGGCAGCGAACTGCAGGCCAGCCTGTACAACCTCGAGGGGCGTTACTGGTTGCTGATCGACAGCTATACCGCCGCCGAGGCGGACAGCGAGCTGCAGGTCAACGCTGATTCGCGCTGGGCCTACCAGGTCGGTGTGGCCGATATGGAAAATCTCACCCGTCGTCGTCAGGACCTGCTGCGCAGCGGCGAATCCGACTGACATCCTTGCCCCGATGGCCGGCCGGTCATGGTCCGGCCACCGGGTATCCGATGGCAAATGCACATCGCCCCCTCTTGCAGCCGCACGCACTTTGGCTAGAATCGAAGCACGGCCTCTATAAACATTATTCCAGGTGGGGCGTATGACCGGCTTGCCGGCAGCGCTCCCCATGCCGGGCGCAATGCCGCATCAGGTTTCGCACCGGGTATCCAATGGACGTTGCACGGAGTGTCGCTATCGCCGCTCCGGCTTTCCGGGCGGTGGGGAATCATTTGTGATGTGGAGAAGGTGGTAATGTCTGATCGGCAAACCGGTACGGTTAAATGGTTCAACGATGCCAAGGGCTTTGGCTTCATTCAGCGTGAGTCGGGTCCGGATGTGTTCGTGCACTTCCGCGCCATTCGTGGCGAAGGGCACCGCACTCTGGTGGAAGGGCAGAAGGTCGAGTTCAACGTGACCCAGGGCCAGAAAGGGTTGCAGGCCGAGGACGTGGCAGCACTTTGAGTGCTGACGACCCGGCACGCTGGTATTGCTGTTCACTGGGGGACGGCCTGCAGGCCGCTCAGCCATTGGACGCCATCCGGCAGGCCTTTGTACGGCGGTACCCGGTGGTCACACCGGATACCGCCGTATTCCTGCGTCATCGCCTCGAGGGGCTGCACTGCGACACCACGGTATTCTTCACGCCGGCACTGGCGGATCTGGCCAGGGAGTTCGGTGCTCACCGCTGCTACCCACCTGATGCCGGTGAGGTCGAGCTGCTGATCGGCTCGGACCGGTTACTGCCCCGGCACTGACTCCAATCAGGGTTTCTGGGCCCAGATGAATTCTTCCTCGCCCTCGATCGTCACCTTCATCCAGCGGTCGGCATCGGCCTCGCCCTGTTCCTCCTCCCAGCCGCCCACCGAACAGCGCACTTCCCGCTGGATGCCGGCAGCCACGGCCCGGGCGCACTCCAGGTCAGTGGCCCAGGGGGTGGCATCGCTGTCGAACCAGATGCTGGCCCAGCGGCCGGCGGCGCGACGCACCAGCATCAGCGGAACCGGCGGCGCCGCCTGCAGGGTGCCGCGCCGGGTATTGCCCTTCCACTCGCCCAGCTGCAGCGGGCCGATCTGCTGTTCCAGCCAGCTGGTCAGCTCGTCGAGGAAGTCTTCCTTCACGTAGATCTCGATATCCGGTTGGCGCACAGGGATTCCTCTCAGCGTTGCAACAAGACCAGACGCATTACCACCTCCAGGCCGCTCAGGCCGCTCTCCAGCAGGGCCTGCTGGCGCTCCGGCCGGCTGCGCCAGCCATGCGGCGTCATGCCGATCAGGTCGGCCAGTGCCTCGGCGGACAGCTCCAGGGGGTAGCGCAGTACCTGATCATCGACGATCTGCAGTTCGGGGGGCAAGTTCCGGATCAGTTCCGGGGTGTCATGCACACTGTCATACAGTTGCTGGCGCAGGCTCAGCAGGTGATCGGCATGGGGGCCGACCAGCAGCAGTCGCCCGCCGGGGCGCAGCACGCGCAGGCACTCCTGCCAGGACCAGGGACTGAATATGCACAGGGCCGCATCGACGCTGGCGTCGGCAACCGGCAGGCGGGCGCTGGAACCCACCAGCCAGCGGATCCCGCGGTTGCGCCGGCAGGCCTTGGTGATGGCTTCCTTGCTGATGTCCAGCCCGGCGCAGTCGGCGGTGGGGATGGCGCGGGCCAGGCGGTCGGTGTAGTAACCCTCGCCACAACCCATGTCCAGAATGGAGCGGGGGTCTTCGGTCCCCAGCAGCTCGTTGACCCGGTCGCTGACCGGCTGGTAGTAGCCGCCGTCGAGGAAGGCCTGACGGTGCGCCAGCATGGTCGGGGTATCGCCGGGCTGGCGACTGTTCTTGTGCTGCACCAGCAGCAGGTTCAGATAGCCCTGGCGGGCCTGGTCATAGCTGTGGCCATTGCTGCAGGACCAGGTCCGATCGCTGGCGGTCAGCGGCAGATGGCAGTGCGGGCAGATCAGTTGAGGCATCAGGCAAGCAACCGGCGCAGCGTCGCGTAGTAGATCTCGGTCAGGGTATCCAGATCCGCCACGCTGACATGTTCGTTGACCTGGTGGATGGTCGCGTTGACCGGCCCCAGTTCCACTACCTGGGTACCCAGGGTGGCGATGAAACGGCCATCCGAGGTCCCGCCTGAGGTCGAGGGCTGGGTTTCCCGGCCGGTCACCTCGCGTATCGCCGCGCGTACGCCGTCGAGCAGATCACCCGGCTCGGTGAGGAAGGGCAGGCCCGACAGGTTCCATTCCAGCTGGTAGTCCAGTCCATGGCGCTCGAGAAGACCGCGCACCCGCTCCTGCAGGCCATCCACGGTGGATTCGGTGGAGAAGCGGAAGTTGATCAGTGCCTCCAGTTCACCGGGAACCACATTGGTGGCGCCGGTACCGGAATGGATATTGGAAATCTGGAAGCTGGTCGGCGGGAAGAACTCGTTGCCCTGGTCCCAGACCTCGGCGGCCAGCTCGGCCAGTGCCGGGGCGGCCAGGTGAATGGGATTGCGGGCCAGGTGCGGGTAGGCGACATGGCCCTGCTTGCCACGGATGAGCAGACGCGCATTCAACGAGCCGCGCCGGCCATTCTTCACCACGTCGCCGACCAGTGCGGTACTGGAGGGTTCGCCGACGATGCACCAGTCGACCTGCTCGCCACGCTCTCTGAGCGTCTCCACCACCCGTACGGTACCGTCCACTGCAGGCCCTTCCTCATCGCTGGTGATCAGGAAGGCGATGGAGCCGCGATGAGCGGGGTAGTCCGCAACGAAGCGCTCTACCGCTACCACCATGGCGGCCAGGCTGCCTTTCATGTCCGCCGCGCCGCGGCCATACAGCATGCCGTCGCGTATTTCCGGCGTGAAGGGTGACGTGTCCCACTGGCTGCCCGGCCCGGCGGGTACCACGTCGGTATGACCGGCAAAGCACAACACCGGACCATCGTGACCACGGCGAGCCCAGAGGTTGTCCACGCCACCAAAGCGCATGGGTTCGAGCGTGAAGCCGCAGTCGGCCAGGCGCTGGCCCATCAGCTGCTGGCAGCCGGCATCATCCGGGGTAGTGGAGTCGCGGGCAATCAGCTCGCAGGCGAGGGTCAGGGTGTCGGAATGCGATGTGCTCATGGGGGGCCGGCCAGATCTGGAATCGGCGCACATGATAGCAGATGTGGCCGGCCGTGACGGACCCGATCAGGGGGTGTCGGGCTTGCGCTCGTGGCCCATGGGGGTGCTGTCGGGGAGGCCGGTTTCCGGATTGCGGAAGTCCGGGCTGCGAACCTCCGAGTCCATGGGCATGTGGGCATAGCGGGCGATATCATCGCCGCTGTGCCGCTCGCACAGCCGCTCCTTCAGCTCACAGTGTCCGGTCAGGCCGCGGTACAGGGCCATGCCACCGGCGGCCAGCGCCAGCAGGCCACCTACGCCACCATGCCGCAGGCCGCAGGCGAGCAGGCCGAGACCACCGGCGATCGACAGCTTGCGCTCCATACTGGTGACGTTCTGCGATGAATGTTGCATGTCAGATTCCTCTTGTCAGATTCAACGGCGCGGCACATTGGTGTCGTCATGGGAAATGGTTACCTCGACCCGGCGGTTCATCGCGCGGGAAGCGGGACTGTTGTTGTCCGACACCGGGTGGGCCTTGCCCAGTCCCACGGTCTGAATACGGCTGGCATCCACCCCCGCCTGGACCAGGGCATGGCGGACCGAATCGGCCCGGGCCTGGGACAGCTGCAGGTTGTAGGAGTCAGAGCCGGTACTGTCGGTAAAGCCCTCGATCAGCACCTTGCGCTCCGGGTGCTCTTCCAGGAACTGCGCCAGTTTGCGCACTTCGCTGTGGGCCGCGGGTTTCAGGTCGGCCTTGTCCAGATCGAACAGCACATTGCCGAAGGTCACCACCGAGCCACGCTCGGTCTGCTTGGCGTTGAGCTGTTCCTGGAGCTGGCGGATCTGCTCGTCACGGGCCTCGAGGCGGGTGCGGGCGCGTTCCTCGGACACCCCTTCCAGCTCCTGCTCGGCGGTGCGCAGGGCAATGGTTTGGCGGGCCAGCTCCACGCGGCGCTCGGTCAGGTAGGCCAGGTGCGATACCTCAGGCTCCTTGGCGCCTTCCTTGAAGGCGAAATCCGCCTGTCCGAGGGCCTTCTTCGCCTCCTCGGTCTCGATGGCCGCAAACTGCTGGGCCTTGGGATGGTTCTGCAGTTCGGTGACCTGGGCGCGGACCTGTTCCAGCTGGGGGTTGGGTTTGTTGGAAGCACAGGCCGTGAGCAGCACGCCGGCGGCCAGGCAGGCGGGTAAGGTCAGATGAGTACGCATGGTATGACTCCTCGCAAGTGTTCGTGGTGGCCTGGCTTACTGCACGCGGCGCAGACTTTCTTCACGCAGCTCCTGCGTGCCTTGACGGGCCGATTCCAGCCCCCGCTTGGCCTTCTCGGCCTGGGCCTTGCGTTCGGCGACCCGCGCATCCCACTCCGCCTGCTCAGCCAGTTCGCGGGCGCGGTCGTAATCCTTCTCCAGGTTGGCCTGCTCGGCCTGCAGCAGTTTCTCCCGCGCGGTACGCAGCTCCAGCGGCGCAAACTCGGCGCTTCTGGCGGTGTCAGCGGAATTGACGGCCTGCTGGGCAACGGCCAGCTGGCTGGTGGGTGGCGGGGTGCTGGCGCAGCCGGTGACGAAAACGGCGACGCTCAGGGTCATTGCGGTGAACAGGGTTCTGGACGTGCATGGTGCGTGGGACAGCATGGACATAGTGGACTCCAGATAGCATTCACAGTGGGTTCAGAATTTGTGACCCCGGCTTGCTGGAGCTGTTCAACAAAGCTTGCGTACTTCCGGCGCGGCTCCGGCGGTCTAGCAGGCGGGCCAGCGAGCTCTTCGCCAGGCCCGGCGCTGTTTCTTGTCGAGGAAGGTCCAGGCCAGCAGGCGGCTCTGCTTCTGGCCCTGACCCATGGGGATTACCCGCACATCCCGTACCGGCAGTGTGGCCAGCCGGGCACGCAGGGGCGGCAGGTTGGCGGCCCGGGACACCAGGGTGGTGAACCAGAACACCTGACCGGCGATGGCGGCGCTCTGATCAATCATGCGAGACAGAAAACCGGCTTCGCCACCGTCACACATGAGTTCGTTGTGCCGACCGCCGAAGTTCAGCAGCGGTTGCCGATCGGTGTCTCGGCCGAGATTGCGCCACTTGCGCTGGCTGCCCCGGGTTGCTTCGGCCAGGTCGGCATGGAAGGGGGGATTGCACAGGGTGAAATCGAAGCGCTCGTCAGCGCCGACCAGCCCCCCGAAGATGTGCTCGGGCCGGCTCTGGTGGCGCAGTTCGATGCCGACAGTCAGCGTCGGGTTGGCGGCCAGGATCTGCGCCGCATTGGCCAGGGCGGCCTGGTCAATGTCGCTTCCGACAAAGCGCCAGCCGTATTCGCTGCGGCCCAGCAGGGGATAGATCAGATTGGCCCCGGTGCCCACGTCCAGACCGACCAGACCGTCGCCTGTGGGTATCTTGCCGTCGTGGCTCGCTCCCAGCAGGTCCGCCAGGGCGTGGATGTAGTCGGCGCGGCCGGGCACCGGTGGGCACAGGTAACCCTCGGGCAGGGTCCAGCCGCGGATGCCGTACTGCTCCTGCAGCAGAGCCTGATTCAGCGCCAGCACGGCGGCAGGCTGACTGAAGTCCAGTGTGCTCGACCCGTCTGCAGCCCTGATGATATGGGGCCTGAGCGTTGGACAGGCGCGTGCCAGCGCCTGCAGATCATAGCGCCCCTGGTGACGGTTGCGCGGATGCAGGCCGGCTCGGGCCGGGCGCGGCGGACGGGATCGGGTGGACATGCTGGACCTCTGATTCGGCCGGCAATTGTCCCACAGCGGCGCGCCGCTGGCATCCCCGCTTGTGCACAGTTCAGGTGGATGAGTCTGTGGATAAGCCTGTGATAAGCAGGGCCAGCCCACACTGGCGTTGGCTTTGCCGGAGCTGGTGATTTATTGAGCAGTGGCGCGGGGCGAGCGGTCACCTGGGGTATACTGTGCCGCTTCAAAATTGCGAGGTTGGCATGGCGACAGATGATCCCCGCTTCGGCGGTATAGCGCGACTCTATGGTACCGAAGCCCTGGCCCGGTTGCAGGGCAGTCATGTGGCCGTGGTCGGTATCGGCGGTGTCGGCAGCTGGGCGGCCGAGGCGCTGGCGCGCACCGGCATCGGCCGCATCACCCTGATCGACATGGATGACATCTGCGTCACCAATACCAACCGGCAGCTGCCGGCCATGGCGGGCAACATAGGACGGCTCAAGGTCGAGGTGATGACCGAACGCATCCGCGCCATCAACCCGGCCTGCGAGGTGCGACCGATGATGGGCTTTGTCACCCCGGACACCCTGGCCGAGTACATCACCCCGGACATCGACTGTGTGGTGGACTGCATCGACAGCGTGGCGTCCAAGGTGGCGCTGATCGCCTGGTGCCGGCGCCAGCGCATTGCCATCGTCACCACGGGCGGCGCCGGTGGCCAGATAGACCCCACCCAGATCCGCGTGGCCGACCTGTCGAAGACAGTCAACGATCCGCTGGCGGCCAAGGCCCGCTCCCTGCTGCGCCGCGACCACAATTTCCCCCGCGCCGAGAGCAAGCGCAGCTTCGGCGTGCCCTGCGTCTATTCCCTGGAGCAACTGCGCTACCCCAAGCCGGATGGCTCGGTATGCCAGCAGAAGAGCTTTGTCGGGGAAGGGGTCAAGCTGGACTGTTCCGGCGGCTTCGGTTCGGTGACCATGGTCACGGCCACCTTCGGCATGGTGGCTGCATCCAGAGCGGTGGAGCGCTTGCTGCGCTGAGCGAGCAGGGCGCAGCACATCTGCGCCACGCCCCGGGGATGGCTGTCAGGCTCAGTTGTGTGCGTGCAGCATCTCGTTGAGCGCGATGGCGCTCTTGTTGGTCTTGCACTCGATGGCACCGGTCTGCGAGTTGCGGCGGAACAGCAGATCCGGCTGGTTGGCCAGCTCCCGCGCCTTGACGATGCCGATCTGGTTGTCGTGCTCATCCAGCAGCGCGACCTTGAGGCCCGCGGTGATGTAGAGACCGGCTTCCACGGTGCAGCGGTCGCCCAGCGGAATGCCGATACCGGCGTTGGCACCGATGAGGCAGCCTTCACCCACCGAGATGACGATATTGCCGCCACCGGACAGGGTGCCCATGGTCGAGCAGCCGCCGCCCAGGTCCGAGCCCTTGCCGACGAACACCCCGGCGGAAATGCGGCCTTCCACCATGCTGGTCCCGGCGGTACCGGCATTGAAGTTGATGAAGCCTTCGTGCATGACGGTAGTGCCTTCGCCAATGTAGGCCCCCAGGCGAACCCGCGCGGTGTCGGCGATGCGCACGCCGGTGGGCACCACGTAGTTGGTCATGATCGGGAACTTGTCGACGCTGAACACCTGCAGGTCCTCGCCGCGCAGGCGCGCCTGCAGCTGGCGCTGGGGAAGCTCCTGGATGTCGATGGCGCCCTGGTTGGTCCAGGCGACATTCGGCAGCAGCGGGAACAGACCGGCCAGCACCACTTCGTGGGGCTTGACCAGACGGTGCGACAGCAGGTGCAGCTTGAGGTAGGCACCGGGAGTGGTGATCGGGGCGTCATCGGTCTCCAGCAGGGTGACCACCAGCGGGCGGCTGCTGTGTTGAAGCTGCTCGGCCAATGCGCCGGGCTCGGCAAAGCCAGCATCACGGAGGGCTTTACCCAGTGCGGCGCACTGACTGGTGGACAGGGCAATGGCCTGATTGCCGCCGGTGTAGCCGAGCTGCTCGGCGAATACCGCGACCAGTGCCGGCTCCGGATGGAGGATGGGGTTGGGGTAGTACACCTCCAGCCAGTCGCCGGCCAGATTCTGGGTGCCGATGCCCAGAGCAAGACTGAAATGGTTGCTCATCGGTAGTGGGTCCTTCGTGCGTGGATTCAAAAGGCAGTGGCGTACAGCTCGGGCTTGAAGCCGACCAGACGCCGTGGGCCGATATCCAGTACCGGTCTTTTTATCATCGAGGGGTTGGCCTGCATCAGCGCAATGGCCTTGTCCTGATCCAGGTCCTGCTTGTCCGCATCATCGAGCTTGCGGAAGGTGGTGCCCTGGCGGTTCAGGATCTTTTCCCAGCCGTGCTCATCGCACCAGCTACGCAGACGTTCGGCGTCAATGCCTTCCTTCTTGTAGTCATGGAAGTGGTAGTCGATACCATGCTCGTCCAGCCAGGTGCGGGCTTTCTTCATGGTGTCACAGGCCTTGATGCCGTACAGGGTAATCATCTCTCTACAGACTCCGGATAAAGGTGCGGATACGTTGCGCGGCCTCGATGCAATCATCCGGCGGCGCGACCAGGGCCAGGCGCAGGCGCCCGGCACCGGGGTTGAATCCGTCGATGTCTCGGGACAGGTAGCTGCCCGGCAGCACCGCCACGTTCTGCTCGATCAGCAGGCGCCGGGTAAAACTCTCATCGTCTATCGGGGTGGCCGGCCACAGGTAGAAGCCGGCATCGGGGCGCTGGACATCCATCACGTCGCCGAGGATATCCAGCACGGCGTCGAACTTGCGCCGGTACAGCTCGCGGTTGGCCTGCACATGGACCTCGTCCTGCCAGGCGACGATGCTGGCCAGCTGGGTCGGCAGCGGCATGGCGCAACCGTGATAGGTGCGGTAGGTCAGGTAGGGTGCCAGCAGGGCGGCATCACCGGCGACAAAGCCGGAACGCAGGCCCGGCAGGTTGGAGCGCTTGGACAGGCTGTGAAATACCACACAGCGGGCGAAGTCCTCCCGGCCCATGGCGGCGCAGGCCTGCAGCAGACCCGGCGGCGGCGCCTGCTCGGGGTGATGGATCTCGCTGTAGCACTCGTCCGAGGCGATCACGAAGTCATGTTCATCAGCCAGGCGAATCAGCTTCTGCAGGGTTTCAAGCGGAATCACCGCGCCGGTGGGGTTGCCCGGTGAGCAGAGGAACAGCAGCTGGCAGCGTCGCCAGACCTCGGCAGGTACCTGATCGAAATCGGGGATGAAACCGTTGTCCGCCGTGCAGGCCAGGTATTGGGGCTGGGCGCCGGCCAGCAGCGCCGCACCTTCATAGATCTGATAGAAGGGGTTGGGGCTGAGCACCAGGGCGTCGGGGTCGCGTTGCACCAGAGCCTGGGTAAAGGAGAACAGGGCCTCGCGGGTACCGGTCACCGGCAGTACATGACGGTCGGCATCCAGCCAGCCGGCAGGCACGGCAAAACGCCGGTTCAGCCAGTCCACTATGGCCTGACGCAGGGCAGGCACGCCGGCGGTGGTGGGGTAGACCGAATACTGGCCCATCTCCCGGGCCAGGGTATCCAGCACGAAGCCGGGAGCCTCGTGCTTGGGTTCACCGATGGACAGCGACACCGGACTCAGGTCGGGATTGCCGACCGCGCCCGCGAGCAACGCCCGCAGCTTCTCGAAGGGGTAGGGCTGCAGCAGTTGCAGGTCGCTGTTCATGCTCAGATATCCATGCTCAATGGCGGATCGTGATCCGGTTGGTCGATGTTGTAGCTGAGAGTACGAATGACGGTGCTCTGCAGGCGCTGGCACAGCTGGGGATCGGACAGGGGCTGGTTGTCCGCATCGGTCAGTACGAAAACATCATCCACACGCTCACCCAGCGTGACGATGCGTGCATTTTGCACGCTGATGTCGAAATCGAGAAATATTTTTCCCATTTTCGCCAGCAGCCCCGGTCGGTCGGGGGCGCTGAGTTCGAGGATGGTGTGCTGGCCGCCGTGGTCGGTGAAGATGGTGACCTCGGGGGCGAAGGCGAAGTGCTTGAGCTGGCGCGGCACCCGCCGCTGGATGATCGCCGGGTAGGCATCCGGGTCGGACAGCGCCTCGCTCAATTCGCTCTTGATCTCGCGGATGCGGCCGGGATTGTCGCCGATCGGGCCACCGTCGGCGTCCAGTACGATATAGGTGCCCAGATTGATGTGGTTGGCGGTGATCACCCGGGCGTCCTGAATGCTCAGGTTGAGCTGGTCCATGGCCGCCGCTGTCACCGCGAACAGGTCGTGCTGCTCGGGGGTATAGAGGAAGATCTGGGTGGCACCCTCGTATTCGCCCTGGGCGGTTTCCTTGACCAGCACCAGGGGGCCACGGTGCTGCGGATGCTGCAGTATGGCCTCGGTCTGCCAGGCGATGTCGCTGGCGGTATGGCGCAGGAAGTAACCCTCATCGAGCTGGTCCCAGAGGTTCTCGATATCGTCCTCGTCGATGCCGTTGCGCACCATGATGTCCATGGCAGCGCGCTGGGTGTCGGCAATCTGCTCGGCCCGGTTCGGCGGATTGTCCAGACCGCGGCGCAGGGCGCGCTTGGTCTCGGCGTACAGCTGGCGCAGCAGGGACGCGCGCCAGGAGTTCCACAGGTTCGGGTTGGTCGCGTTGATGTCGGCGATGGTCAGCACGTACAGATAGTCCAGGCGCACCTGGTTGCCCATCTTCAGCGCGAAGTCGTGGATCACCTCGGGGTCGGAGATGTCCTTGCGCTGGGCGGTGGTGGACATCAGCAGGTGGTTCTCCACCAGCCAGCAGACCAGGTGCGTATCCCAGGCCGGCAGCTGGTGACGCTGACAGAAATTGGCCGCATCCACCGCGCCCAGCTCGGAGTGATCGCCGCCGCGGCCCTTGGCAATGTCGTGGTACAGACCGGCGATATACAGCAGGTCGGGCTTGGGCAGGCGGCAGAAGATCTTCCAGGCCAGCGGGTACTTCTCCTGGAAGTCCGGGCGACCCAGCTTGCGCAGGTGCTTGATCAGGTTGAGGGTGTGCGCATCGACCGTATAGATGTGGAACAGGTCGTGTTGCATCTGGCCGATGATGCGGCCGAATTCCGGCAGGTAGCGGCCGAGGATGCCGTAGCGGTTCATCCGCCGCAGATTGCGGTGGATGCCCTCGCGGCAGCGCAACAGCTCGATGAACAGGCTGGTGTTGCGGATGTCGCTGCGGAAGGCGTCATCGATCAGGTGGCGGTGGTCGCGCAGCAGGCGGATGGTGTCGGCCCGCACGCCGCGGATTTCCTTGTGCTGGGCCATCAGCACGAAGATTTCCATCAGCGCAAAGGGCGTGCGCTTGAACACCTGCGGGTGGGTCACCTCGATATAGTGGTTGCGCACCTGGAAGCGGGCATTGAGCGGCTGGATCTCCGCCGCCTCGGCATCACGCAGCAGTATCTCCTCGAAATGCTGCATCAGCAGGTCATTGAGCTCGGACAGGGACATCACTATCCGGTAGTACTTCTGCATGAAGCGCTCGACCGCCAGCTTGGCATCGTTGTCCTCGAAGCCGAACATCCGGGCCAGGGCCCGCTGGTGGTCGAACAGCAGCCGGTCCTCGGCGCGCCCGGCAAGGATGTGCAGGGCAAAGCGTACCTGCCAGAGGAAGGCCCGGCCGCTGGTCAGCAGGCTGTACTCGGACTCGTTGAGAAAACCCTGTTCGACCAGCTGGCGCAGGTCATTGGTACCGAAGTGGCGCAGCGCCACCCAGCCGATGGTCTGGATGTCGCGCAGGCCGCCGGGGGAGCTCTTGACGTTGGGCTCGAGGTTGTACTCGGTGTCGTTGAACTTGGCATGCCGGGCGTGCTGCTCGGCGCGCTTGGCGCGGAAGAACTCGGCGCTGGTCCACATGTGGTCGGGCCCCAGGGCGTCGACCATCTCCTGACGCAGCTGGCTGTCGCCGACCAGCAGGCGCGACTCCATCAGGTTGGTGATCACGGTCACGTCCGAGCGCGCTTCCTGCTGGCACTCGCTGATGCTGCGCACGCTGTGGCCGACGGCCAGGCCGATATCCCAGAGCAGGGTCAGGAAGCGGCTGATGGCCTCGTGGTAGCGCTCGCCGGCGCTGCCGTCGCGCAGCAGGATCAAGAGGTCGATATCCGAATGCGGATGCAGCTCACCGCGTCCGTAGCCGCCCACGGCGAGCAGGGCGATGTCGCTGTCCAGCGGGCAATCCAGGCTCGCCCAGGCCTGGGAGAGAATCTGGTCGGTCAACCAGGCGCGGTCGTGGATCAGTTTGTGGATGTCGCGCTGACCCTCGAAACGGGCCTTGAGTACGGCGTCGGCGTGCTGCAATGCCTTCTTGAAAACGCGGGCCGGGCTGCGGGCGGCAGCCAGATCGACATCGAACTGGCTGCGGTTGAACAGTTCGTGATCCACAATGGTTCCTCGGGGGGGCAACGGTAGGGTGGCGCGCGGGCGCCACCCGGTCAGCGGAAGTCTTCGTCCTTGCGCAGGGTCAGCACCTCATAGCCGTCGGCGGTGACCAGAATGGTGTGCTCCCATTGGGCCGACAGCTTCCGGTCCTTGGTGATGGCGGTCCAGCCGTCGCCCAGCAGACGGGTCTCGGGGCGGCCCTGGTTGATCATCGGCTCGATGGTGAAGGTCATGCCTTCCTTGAGCTCCATGCCGGTTCCTGCCTTGCCATAATGCAGTACCTGGGGCTCTTCATGGAATACCTTGCCGATGCCGTGGCCGCAGTAATCGCGCACCACGCTGTAGCGGTTGGCGTGGGCGTGATCCTGGATGACCTGGCCGATATCGCCCAGGCGCGCACCGGGGCGTACCACCGAGATGCCCTTGTACAGACATTCCTGGGTTACCCGGGACAGCCGCTCGACCCACTCCGGCACCTCGCCGACATGGAACATCTTGCTGGTGTCACCGAAGTAGCCGTCCTTGATGACGGTGACGTCGATGTTCATCGCATCGCCGTTCTTCAGCGGCTTGTCGTTGGGAATGCCGTGGCACACCACATGGTTGAGCGAGGTGCAGATGGACTTGGGAAAGGGGATGCGGCCGTGGCCGCCGCCGTAGTTCAGCGGTGCGGGGATGGCCTTCTGCACATTGACGATGTAGTCGTGACAGATGCGGTTGAGCTCATCGGTGGTGACGCCCGGCTTGACGTACTCCTCGATCATTTCCAGCACTTCGGCGGCGAGCCGGCCGGCCACGCGCATGCCGGCGATGTCTTCGGCGGTCTTGATGGATACACTCATGAAGCGGGATTCTCTCGTTCGACCACGCCACGGCGGCGTGGGATGGGTTGACTGACGGCAGAGTCTATCAGAAACCGGGGCAGCTCTGCTGCGCCGAAGGACGACCGTCCGGCACATCGGTCTTTATCTGCACCGGGGTTCCATGATATAAAGCGCCGCGCCTGAACGAAGGTCGGACATTTCCGCCCCAGGCCTTACTGAAACCGCACACATATCGACACGTTGTTCTGGGTGCCCTGTGGGGTTGAACAGCGGGATATGTGGAGGCTCAACCCAAGACAATTCACGGAGTTATCATGACCCAAGTTACCATGCGTGACATGCTGAAGGCCGGTGCGCACTTCGGCCACCAGACCCGCTACTGGAACCCGAAAATGGGCAAGTACATTTTCGGCGCACGCAACAAGATTCACATCATCAACCTGGAAAAAACCATGCCGATGTTCCACGAAGCCCTGAGCTTTGTGGAGAAGCTGGCCAGCGGCAAGAACAAGCTGCTGTTCGTGGGCACCAAGCGTGCTGCCAGCAAGATCATCGCCGAGGAAGCGACCCGCGCCGGCATGCCCTACGTTGATCACCGCTGGCTCGGCGGCATGCTGACCAACTACAAGACCATCCGTCAGTCCATCAAGCGTCTGCGCGACCTGGAAACCCAGGCCGAAGACGGCACCTTCACCAAGCTGACCAAGAAAGAAGCCCTGATGCGTTCGCGCGATCTGGAAAAGCTGAACCGCAGCCTGGGTGGTATCAAGGACATGGGCGGTCTGCCCGACGCTCTGTTCGTCATCGACGTCGAGCACGAGCGCATCGCCATCACCGAAGCCAACAAGCTGGGTATCCCGGTCATCGGCATCGTTGATACCAACAGCAGCCCCGAAGGCGTTGACTACGTCATCCCGGGTAACGACGACGCCATCCGCGCCATCAAGCTGTACGCCGGTGCCATGGCTGACGCCGTACTGCGCGGCAAGAGCAGCGGCGGTGTAGGCGAGTTCGTCGAAGAGACTGCCCCTGAGGCCTCCGAAGGCTGAGCAGGAATTCGGCACCTCGTGTGAATGCCGTATTCAAAAAGGGGGCCATGCCCCCTTTTTGCACTATGTTGGAATATCTTGAAAGCAACATGTTGAGGTCGTCCAGAGCAGCGGACGACACCCACTCAAGCAAGTCAGAGGATTAGTTCATGTCACAGATTACTGCAGCCATGGTCAAGGAACTGCGTGAGCGTACCGGCCAGGGCATGATGGATTGCAAAAAGGCCCTTGAAGCAGCCGGTGGCGACATCGAGAAAGCCATCGACGACATGCGCGCCGCTGGTGCGATCAAGGCCGCCAAGAAGGCTGGCAACATTGCCGCTGAAGGCTCCATCGCGGTCAAGGTGGCTGACGACAACAAGTCCGCCGTCATCATCGAAGTCAACTCCCAGACCGACTTCCTGGCCATGCAGGACGACTTCAAGGCCTTCGTCAACGAGAGCCTGGACAAGGGCTTTGCCGCCGGCTACACCGACGCCGCTCCGCTGATCGCCGACCAGGAATCCGCCCGCGAAGCCCTGGTTGCCAAGTGCGGTGAGAACGTCAACATCCGTCGTCTGGCCCGTATCGAAAGCGACGTGGTCGGTGCCTATCTGCACGGTCACCGCATTGGTGTGGTCGTGGCCCTGAAGGGCGGCGACGCCGAACTGGCCCGCGACATCGCCATGCACGTTGCCGCCAGCAACCCGCAGTTCGTCGAGCCTTCCCAGGTTTCTCCGGAAGTGGTCGAGAAGGAAAAGGAAATCTTCCTGGCCCTGAACGCCGACAAGATCGCCGGCAAGCCGGAGAACATCGTCGAGAACATGGTCAAGGGCCGCATCAACAAGTTCCTGGCCGAAGCCAGCCTGGTCGAGCAGCCCTTCGTCAAGGACCCGGAAGTCAAGGTCGGCGACTTGGCCAAGAAGGCCGGTGCCGAAATCGTTTCCTTCACCCGCTTCGAAGTGGGCGAGGGTATCGAGCGCGCCGAGGTCGACTTCGCTGCCGAAGTGGCTGCCCAGGTGGCTGCTTCCAAGAAGTAATGAAACGCCAGGTGCGTTGCGCAGGCAGTCTCCCTTATGGGAGTACTGCCAGCAGGTAGTACGGAAGGCTTCTCGTGCAGGCGAGAAGCCTTCTTTTTAAGAAAAACCGACCAAACGCTGAACAAGTCAGCGCTCCGGGTGTCTGGGGGTGACTTGTTGAGTGTTTCGCCCGACAGCAGGAGAGTGATCAATGGCACAGGTACCAGCGAGCCGTCAGCCCAAGTACAAACGCATCCTTTTGAAACTCAGCGGTGAGGCCCTGATGGGTGCCGAGGACTTCGGTATCGATCCCAAGGTGCTCGACCGCATGGCTCTGGAGGTGGGACAGCTGGTCGGTATCGGCGTGCAGGTGGGGCTGGTGATCGGCGGCGGCAACCTGTTCCGCGGTGCCGCGCTGAGTGCCGCCGGCATGGATCGGGTGACCGGTGATCACATGGGCATGCTGGCCACCGTGATGAACGCGCTGGCCATGCGCGACGCCCTGGAGCGCTCCAACATCCAGACCCGGGTGATGTCCGCCATTGCCATGGAAGGGGTGACCGAGCATTATGACCGCCGCAAGGCCATGCGCTATCTCACCGGTGGCGACGTGGTAATATTTTCCGCCGGTACCGGCAACCCCTTCTTCACCACCGACACGGCAGCCTGCCTGCGCGGTATCGAGATCGATGCCGATCTGGTGCTCAAGGCCACCAAGGTGGATGGGGTGTATGATCGTGATCCGATGAAGGATCCCAATGCCGAGCGTTTCGAGCGTCTCAACTATGATCAGGTCCTGGACCTGAAACTGGGCGTGATGGATCTGACGGCGATCTGTCTGATTCGTGATCACAAGATGCCTTTGCGGGTATTCAATATGAACAAGCCTGGCGCACTGCTCAATGCAGTGGTAGGAAGCGCCGAAGGCACATTGATCGAGGGCTGAGTAATGATCAACGAAATCAAGAAGGAAGCGCAGGAGCGCATGAAGAAATCGGTAGAGTCGCTGGACAGCGCCTTTGCCAAGATCCGTACCGGTCGCGCACACCCGAGTATTCTCGACAGCGTCATGGTGTCCTACTACGGTGCCGATACCCCCCTGCGTCAGGTCGCCAACGTCACTGTTGAAGACTCCCGCACCCTGGCTCTCACCGTATTCGACAAGAGCATGATCCAGGCCGTGGAAAAGGCCATCATGACTTCCGATCTGGGCCTGAACCCGGCCACCGCCGGCACCACCATCCGCGTGCCCATGCCGGCCCTGACCGAGGAAACCCGCAAGGGCTACACCAAGCAGGCCCGTGCCGAGGCCGAGAACGCCCGGGTTGCGGTGCGCAACATCCGCCGCGATGCCCTGGGCCAGCTCAAGGACCTGCAGAAGGAGAAGGAGATCAGCGAGGATGAGGAACGCCGTGCCGCTGATGAGGTGCAGAAGCTGACCGACAAGTACATCGCCGAGATCGACAAGGCGCTGGAAGCCAAGGAAGCGGATCTGATGGCGATCTGATGCCCTCCGTCCATCCTGAAGGCACTGCGGTCATGACTGACAAGAAAGCCGATAACGGCACCATCCCCCGCCACGTTGCCATCATCATGGATGGCAACAACCGCTGGGCGCGCAAGCGCCTCATGCCCGGCGTGGCGGGTCACAAGGCCGGCGTCGACGCCGTTCGCGCGGTCATAGAGGTGTGTGCCAGCGAGGGGGTGGAGGTACTTACCCTGTTCGCCTTCTCCAGCGAAAACTGGGCCCGGCCCCAGGACGAGGTCGGTGCCCTGATGGAGCTGTTCCTGTTTGCCCTGCGCCGGGAAGTGCGCAAGCTGCGGGACAACAACATCCGGTTGCAGATCATCGGCGATCGCAGCCGCTTCAGCCCCGAACTGCGCACCGCCATGGCCGATGCCGAGGCCAGCACCGACGGCTGCACCGGCATGCAGTTGCTGGTTGCGGCCAACTACGGTGGCCAGTGGGATATCACCCAGGCAGCACGCTCGCTGGCCCGGGATGTGGCCGACGGCCTTATCCAGCCCGGCGACATCGATATCGGCGCACTGGAAGGCCGGCTCAGTACCGCTGCCTTCCCGCTGCCGGATCTGTGCATCCGTACCGGGGGCGAGCGGCGGATCAGCAATTTCCTGCTGTGGCAGCTGGCCTATGCCGAGCTGTACTTCTCCGATCTGTACTGGCCCGATTTCAAACATGACGCCATGCGCGAGGCGCTGGCTGATTTTGCCCGCCGGCAGCGGCGTTTCGGCAAGACCAGCGAGCAAGTGGCTGCGGAGTCCTGATGCTCAAGCAACGTTTCATCACCGGTATCATCCTGGCGCCACTGGTTATCGCCGGCTTCGTGCTGCTCGATTCCCTGTGGTTCGCCGTCATGGTCGGCGCCATTGTCAGCCTGGCGGCCTGGGAATGGGCTCGTCTGGCGGGCATCACCGCTCAGGTCGGCCGGGTCGCCTACGCCGGTCTGGTGGCGCTGCTGCTGATCGGGCTCTATCTGGCCAGCTGGCCGCCCTATCTGCTGTGGCTGTCGCTGCTCTGGTGGCTGCTGGCGCTGGTGCTGGTCCTCCAGTACCCCGAGGGCAGAGCGCTGCGCGCGGGGCTGCTGCCGCTGGCCTATGGTCTGGCGGTACTGCTTCCGGCCTGGGCAGGGCTGGTCTGGCTGCGCGCCCAGAACGGCGGGCTGTGGCTGCTGCTGGCGGCGGTGGTAATGGTCTGGGCGGCGGATATCGGCGCCTACTTTGCCGGCAAGAGCCTGGGCAAGCGCAAGCTGATGCCCCGGGTCAGCCCCGGCAAGACTCTGGAAGGCCTGCTCGGCGGTGTGCTGCTGACCCAGCTGCTGGCGGTGGGCGCCATGCTCTACCTGAACTGGTCTGCCAGTTCCATCCTGGCGGGCATGCTCGGCACCCTGGTGGTGGTGCTGTTCTCCGTGGTCGGTGATCTGACCGAGAGCCTGTTCAAGCGAGAGCAGGGGCTCAAGGACAGCAGCAACCTGCTGCCGGGTCATGGCGGCATCATGGATCGTATCGACAGTCTCACCGCTGCCATCCCCCTGTTTGCCCTCGGCTGGTTCCTGTTCGGGAGTCTGCTGGGGTGAGTCATCAATGGATTACCGTGCTCGGCGCCACCGGCTCCATCGGCGTCAGCACGCTGGATGTGGTAGGTCGCCACCCGGACCGTTATCGGGTCTTCGCGCTGACCGGCCACAGTCGCATGGATGTGCTGCTCAACCAGTGCATTACCCATGATCCGCTGTACGCAGTGGTCTCCGAGGCGGGCCAGTGCGCCCGCCTGCAGGAGCAGTTGCTGCAGGCCGGTTGCCAGACCCGTGTGCTGCACGGGGCCGAGGCACTGGCCGAGGTGTCCTCCGACCAGCGGGTGGACGCGGTGATGGCGGCCATCGTCGGTGCTGCCGGCCTGTCGCCGACCCTGGCCGCGGTACGCGCCGGCAAGCGTGTGCTGCTGGCGAACAAGGAGGCGCTGGTCATGTCCGGGGCCCTGTTCATGCAGGCGGTGCGCGACTCCGGTGCCCGGCTGCTGCCCATCGACAGTGAGCACAACGCCATCTTCCAGTGCATGCCCGGCAACTATGCCAATGGCCTGCAGCAGGTGGGTGTGCGCCGCATCCTGTTGACCGCCTCCGGCGGGCCCTTCCGCGAAACCGCGCTGGAGGACCTGGCCCGGGTCACCCCGGCCCAGGCCTGTGCCCACCCCAACTGGTCCATGGGGCAGAAGATTTCCGTGGATTCGGCGAGCATGATGAACAAGGGCCTGGAGCTGATCGAGGCCTGCTGGCTGTTCGACGCCCGGCCTGATCAGGTCGAGGTGGTGGTGCATCCGCAGAGCGTGGTGCATTCGCTGGTGGATTATGTGGATGGTTCGGTGCTGGCCCAGCTGGGCAACCCGGACATGCGCACGCCCATCGCCCACGCCCTGGCCTGGCCTGAGCGCATCGACTCCGGGGTCAGTGCGCTGGATCTGCTGCTCACTGCACGGCTCGACTTCCAGGCACCTGACCCGCTGCGTTTCCCCTGTCTGGGGCTGGCCCGCCAGGCCTTCGAGTCCGGTGGCACGGCCTGCGCCATCCTGAATGCGGCCAACGAGGTCGCGGTCCAGGCCTTCCTGGATCGGCGTATCGGTTTCACCGATATCCCTGTTATGATCGAGCATGCGCTGAACAGCCTGTCGCCCGAACCGGTGCGCGAGCTGGCCCAGGTCATGCTGGCCGATCGTCAGGCCCGTGACTGTGCCGAGCAATGGTTGGCCAACCAGGCCTGAACCGGGGCGCGTGATGTGCCCGGCGTGACTTTCCGAATGAGGCACTGATGGATCTACTCTTTACCCTGCTGGCCACCGTGGTAGCCCTCGGTCTGCTGGTCACCATCCACGAATACGGGCACTTCTGGGTCGCCCGGCGCTGTGGTGTCAAGGTGTTGCGCTTCTCCATCGGCTTCGGTCCGGCGCTGTACAGCTGGCATGACCGGCACGGCACCGAATTCGTGATTGCCGGCATACCCCTGGGTGGCTACGTCAAGATGCTCGACGAGCGCGAGGCGCCGGTCGATGCGGACCAGCTGGATCAGGCCTTCAACCGCAAGAGCGTCAAACAGCGCATCGCCATTGTCGCTGCCGGCCCGGTGGCCAACTTCCTGCTCGCCATCGTGGCCTTCTGGATCATTGCCGTCGTCGGCATTACCACCATTGCGCCGGTGACCGGCCCGATTGAGCCGGGCAGCATCGCCGAGCGTGCCGGCCTGGTCGAAGGACTGGAAATTCTCGAGGTGGACGGCAACGCCACCCCCTCCTGGCATGACGTCAATCTGCAGCTGGTACGCCGTCTGGGCGAGACCGGCGAACTGCGGATTCTCGCCCGCGAAGGCGAGAATGCTCCGCGCAGCTATACCCTGCAGCTGGACAGCTGGCTGCGTGGGGCGGACCAGCCTGATCCCATGGAGGCCCTGGGGCTGAGTACCTGGCGCCCGGTGATAGCACCGCTGATCGATCAGTTGAGTCCGCAGGGCGCCGCCGAGCGCGCCGGGCTGCAGGCCGGGGATCTGATCCTGGCGATCAACGGCGAGCCGGTACAGGACTGGATGGGGCAGGTGGTACCGCGCATTCAGGCCAGTGGCGGTGAACCGCTGGAGCTGACCCTGGAGCGCGCTGGTCGTACCCTGAGCATTACCCTGACGCCGGACGTGCGCGAACAGGATGGCCGCCAGGTGGGCTTCATCGGCGCCGGTATCGCGCCCTTCGAATGGCCCGAGCACATGGTCCGCCAGATCGATTACAACCCGCTGGTGGCTATCCCCGTGGCGGTGGTCAAGACCTGGGACATGACGGTACTGACCCTCGACTCGCTGAAGAAGATGGTCACCGGGCTGGTCTCGGCAAAAAACTTGAGTGGCCCGATAACCATTGCTAAAGTGGCGGGCGCTTCGGCGAAGTCAGGGCTCGAGAGTTTCCTCAGTTTCATCGCCTATCTGAGCATCAGTCTGGGGGTGTTGAACCTGTTACCGATCCCGGTGCTGGACGGCGGGCATCTGGTGTATTACGTGGCCGAATGGATCAGAGGCAAACCCCTCTCAGAGCGTATCCAGGGCTGGGGATTGCAGATAGGCTTGACCCTGATTGTGGGGGTGATGTTGTTCGCCATCTACAACGATATAAGTCGCTTGGGTAACTGAACGACAGAAACACCGACACGAACTGTCGTACGCGGCAGATAAGAATTCAACCAGTCAGCCAGAACGGACTTCATGAAACGTTACCTATTGCCTGCGATTTTGCTGATTCTCCTGGCGCCGGGCGTCTACGCCGATGCCTTCCAGATTTCCGACATTCGAGTCAATGGCCTGCAACGCGTCTCCGCCGGCAGCGTTTTCAGTGCCCTGCCGCTGAACATCGGCGACCAGGCCGATGACCAGGCGCTGGTCGAGGCTTCCCGTTCCCTGTTCCGTACCGGTTTCTTCCAGGACATCCAGCTGGCCCGCGAAGGCAATGTGCTGATCATCAATCTGGTCGAGCGTCCGTCCATCTCCTCCATCGAGCTGGAAGGCAACAAGGCGATCAAGAGCGAGGACCTGCTCAACGGTCTGCGCATGGCCGGCCTGAGCGAAGGCGAGATCTTCCAGCAGGCCACCCTGGAAGGGGTGCGCAACGAGCTGCTGCGCCAGTATGTCGCCCAGGGCCGCTACTCGGCTGACATCGAAACCCAGGTCGTGGCCGAGCCGCGCAACCGGGTGGCACTGAAGATTCTCATCGACGAAGGCTCCATCGCCTCGATCAAGCACGTCAACGTGGTCGGCAACTCGGTGTTCTCCGATGAGGAGCTGCAGCACCTGTTCGAGCTGAAGACCACCGGCTGGTTCTCCTTCATCCGCAACGACGACAAGTACTCCCGGGAAAAGCTGTCCGGCGACCTGGAGCGTCTGCGTTCCTGGTACCTGGACCGCGGCTACATCAACATGGATATCACCTCCACCCAGGTATCCATCACCCCGGACAAGAAGCACGTCTACATCACCGTGAACATCAACGAGGGCGAGCTGTACACGGTCAACGACGTACGCTTGTCCGGTGACCTGGTGGTACCGGAGGAGGACGTCCGCCGTCTGCTGCTGGTCGAGCCGGGCCAGGTGTTCTCCCGTCAGGTGATGACCGCCACCTCCGATCTGATCGGCCGGCGTCTGGGTAACGAGGGCTACACCTTCGCCAACGTCAACGGCGTGCCGCAGATCAACGAGCAGGACCGCACCGTGGACGTGACCTTCGTGGTCGACCCGGGCAAGCGTGCCTACGTCAACCGCATCAACTTCCGTGGCAACACCAAGACCGACGATGAAGTGCTGCGTCGGGAAATGCGCCAGATGGAAGGCGGCTGGGCCTCCACCTACCTGATCGACCAGTCCAAGCTGCGCCTGGAGCGCCTGGGTTTCTTCAAGGAAGTGGACGTCGAGACCATTCCGGTGCCCGGCAGCGATGACCTGATCGATGTCAACTACACCGTGGAAGAGCAGCCCTCCGGCTCCATCACCGCCAGCCTCGGCTTTGCCCAGGGCACAGGTCTGATCCTCGGCGGCTCGATCAGCCAGAACAACTTCTTCGGTACCGGCAACCGGGTCAGCTTCAGCGCCAACCGTTCGGCCTACCAGACCTCGCTGTCCTTCGGCTTCCTCAATCCCTACTTCACGCCCGATGGCGTGAGCATGGGCTACAACGCCTTCTACCGCACCACCGACTATGACGAGCTGGATGTGGACATCTCCAGCTACGCGGTGGACTCCTACGGTGCCGGCTTCAACATCGGCTACCCGGTCAGCGATACCTCCCGTCTGTCCTTCGGCCTCAGCGTGCAGCAGGACGAGATCAAGGAGGGTGTCTACACCGTTCAGGAAATCCAGCGCTTCCTGGATGCCGAAGGGGACAGCTTCTTCAGCGTCCGCGCCAACCTGGGCTGGTCGCAATCAACCCTGAACCGTGGCGTCTTCCCCGACCGCGGCTACTCCCAGAACCTGGGTCTGGAAGTCACGGTGCCGGGCAGCGACCTGCACTTCTACAAGCTGGGCTACCGCGGGCAGCGCTACTTCCCGATCACCGACGGCTGGACCCTGCGCGTGCACACCGACAGCGGCGTGGCCCGTCGCTTCGGCAGTACCGACATGGTGCCCTTCTATGAGCACTACTTTGCCGGCGGTATCGGCTCGGTGCGCGGTTTCGAAAGCAGCACCCTGGGTCCCAAGAGTACTCCCAACGAGAATGACCCGGACAAGGACCCCTTGCCCTTCGGTGGTAACGTGAAGGTCACCGGCGGTCTGGAACTGATCTTCCCGACACCCTTCGTGCAGGACCAGCGTTCATTGCGCACCGTGCTCTTCCTGGATGCCGGTAACGTGTTCGACACCTACTGCGTGCAGCCGCTGGGTGCCACGGCACCGCGACGTGATTGCCCTGATGTGAGCGTCGGTGAATTGCGTTACAGTGCGGGTATTGGCTTGTCATGGTTGACCGCCCTGGGCCCGCTGGGCTTCAGTCTGGGTGTGCCGTTGAACGACGAGTCCGATGACGATCGTCAGGTGTTCCAGTTCACCCTCGGCCAGACTTTCTGAGTCAGGGTCCAATTCATCAGGAGTAACTTAGAGTGCGCAAGAGTCTTTGCATAGCGGCGATGTCAGTCATGGCGCTGGCCAGCCTGCCGGTTGCCGCCCAGTCCATTGCTGTACTGGATTACCAGATGGCCCTGCTCGAGTCGGACGCGGCCAAGCGTTACTCGGTGGATGCCGAGAAGAAGTTCGGCAGCCAGCTGCAGCGCCTGCAGAACCTCGAAGCCGAGGCCAAGCGCCTGCAGGAGCGCATGCAGCGTGACGGCGACAAGCTCGGTCAGACCGAACTGGAGCGTCTGGAGCTGGAATTCCGCCAGAAGGCCCGCGAGTTCGAAACCCAGTCCCGTCAGCTGAACCAGGAAAAGGCCCAGGCTGACCGCGAGATGCTCGAGCAGCTCAAGCCCAAGCTGGATCAGGCGGTGGAAACCGTTATCCAGGCCGGCAACTATGACCTGGTGATCGATCGCAGCGCCGTGGTGGACGTCAAGCCCAACCTCGACATCACCCGCCAGGTGATCGAACGCCTGAACAGCATGCGCTGATCGGCATGGCGGATTCGATGGTTTTCACCCTCGCCGAGCTGGCGGCGAAGCTGGGCGCCCGCGTGCAGGGCGATGGCGACACGCTGATCCGGGGTCTGGCCGCGCTTGACAGCGCGACCGCCTCCGATCTGAGTTTTCTGGCCAACCGGCAATACCGCAAGCTGCTGGCCAGTACCCACGCCGGCGCGGTGCTGCTGACCGAGGACGACGCGGCGGATTTCACCGGTAACGCCCTGATCGTGGCCGACCCCTATCTGGCCTACGCACGGATTTCCCACCAGTTCGATCCCAGACCGCGCAGCCGGGCGGGCATTCACCCGACAGCGGTGATCGCCGAGTCCGCGAGCGTGGACCCCAGTGCCAGCATTGGCCCGGGTGTGGTGATCGAGGCCGACGCAGTCGTCGGCGCCAAGGTCACCATAGGTGCCCACTGCTTCATCGGTGAGCGCTGCCGTATCGGTGCCGACAGCTGGCTGGCTCCCCGGGTCACCCTCTACCATGACGTGCGCATGGGCGAGCGGGCGGTGATCCAGTCCGGCGCGGTGATCGGCGGCGAGGGCTTCGGCTTCGCCAACCAGGGCGGGCGCTGGAACAAGATCGCCCAGATCGGCGGTGTGCTCATCGGTGATGATGTCGAGATCGGTGCCAATACCACGGTCGACCGCGGCGCGCTCAGCGACACCGTGATCGGCAATGGCGTCAAGCTGGACAACCAGATCCAGATCGCCCACAACGTGCAGATCGGCGACCACACCGCCATGGCCGCCTGCGTCGGCATCTCCGGCAGTACCCGCATCGGCCGTCACTGCATGATCGCCGGTGGGGTAGGCATGGTCGGGCACATCGAGATCTGCGACAACGTCTTTGTCAGCGGCATGACCATGGTGACCCGTTCGATCACCGAGCCGGGTGCCTATTCCTCGGGCACGGCGATGCAGACCGCCGCCGAATGGAAAAAGAGCGCTGCCCGGATCCGTCAGCTGGATGCGCTGGCCAAGAGGGTGCAGCAACTGGAGAAGCAGCTGGCAGCGGTGACCCAGCCGTCTCAGGACTCATCTGAGTCCTGAGCTGTGCGCGTTGCGCACCCAACCATTATCAAGGCCTAGCGGATTAAAATGGACATCAACGACATCAAAGAATACCTGCCCCATCGTTACCCGTTCCTGCTGGTGGATCGGGTCGTCGATCTGGATCTGGAGGGCAAGCGTATTCGCGCCTACAAGAACGTGTCGGTCAACGAGCCGTTCTTCACCGGCCACTTCCCCGGCCACCCGATCATGCCCGGCGTGCTGATCATCGAAGCCATGGCCCAGGCGGCCGGGCTGCTGGGCTTCCGGATGATGAACACCAAGGCCGAAGATGGCACCCTGTATTACTTCGTCGGCTCCGACAAGCTGCGCTTCCGTCAGCCGGTAGTGCCCGGGGATCAGCTGCAGCTGGAAGCCACCTACCTGAGCAACCGTCGCGGCATCTGGAAGTTCGCCTGTCGTGCCAGTGTCGACGGCAAGGAAGCCTGCTCCGGTGAAATCATCTGTGCGGAACACAAGGTATGAGTCGAATTCACCCTCTGGCGATCATTGATCCGGCCGCGCGGCTGGCGGATGACGTCGAGGTTGGTCCCTGGACCCTGATAGGTCCGGATGTGGAAATCGGAGCCGGCACCGTGATCGGCTCCCATGTGGTGGTCAAGGGGCCCACCACCATAGGCAGGGGCAACCGCATCTTCCAGTTCGCCTCCGTCGGCGAGGACTGTCAGGACAAGAAGTACAAGGGCGAGCCCACCCGCCTGATCATTGGTGACAACAACGTGATCCGGGAAGGCTGCACCCTGCATCGTGGTACCGTGCAGGACCAGGGCGTGACCCGCATCGGCAGCAACAACCTGCTGATGGCCTACGTCCACATCGCCCATGACTGCGTGGTGGGCGACAACATCATCATGGCCAACAACGCGACCATCGCCGGGCATGTGCATGTCGGCGACGGCGCGATTCTCGGCGGCTACACCACGGTGCACCAGTTCTGCCATATCGGTGCCTGGTCCATGAGCGCCGCCAACAGCGCGGTGTTCAAGGACATACCGGCTTTCGTCATGGTCGGTGGCAACCCGGCCAGCGCCCACGGCATGAACTTCGAAGGCATGCGCCGGCGTGGTTACAGTCAGGAACTGATCACCGCCCTGCGCCGCGCCTACAAGGTGGTCTACCGCCAGGGCAAGACCCTGCAGGACGCTCTCCAGGAGCTGGAGGAAGAAGCTACCCAGTTTCCGGAAGTGGCCCTTTACCGCGATTCGATCCTCGCCTCCACGCGCGGTATTACCCGCTGATCATGGGTGGTGCCGTGGCCTCCACCAAGCCCCTGTGCATTGCCCTGGTCGCCGGAGAAGCCTCCGGTGACACCCTGGGCGCCGGGGTAATCCGTGCCCTGAAGCAGCATTTTCCCGACGCCGAGTTCATCGGTATCGGCGGCCCGCGCATGCAGGCCGAGGGTCTGGCCAGCCAGGTGCCCATGGAGCGTCTGGCGGTGATGGGGCTGGTCGAGGTACTGGGCCGGCTGCGCGAGCTGCTGCGCATCCGCCGGGATCTGGTGGAGTTTCTGAAGCAGCGCCGGCCGGACGTGTTCATCGGTATCGACGCGCCGGACTTCACCCTCGGTGTCGAGCAACGTCTGCGCGATGTCGGCATTCCTACGGTGCACTATGTCAGTCCCTCGGTCTGGGCCTGGCGCGAGAAGCGCGTGCTGGGCATCCGCAAGTCCACCGATCTGATGCTCACCCTGTTTCCCTTCGAGGAGGAGGTCTATCGCCGGCATGGCGTCGCGGTGCGCTGCGTGGGCCATACCCTGGCGGACGAGATTCCCATGGAGCCCGACCGGGAGGCGGCTCGCCGCCAGCTGGGTCTGAGCCCGGCAGATCAGGTAATTGCCCTGATGCCCGGCAGCCGCAACGGCGAGCTGCGCAAGCTCGGGCTGCTGTTCCTGCAGACTGCGGCCTGGTGTCTGGAGCACAATCCGCAACTGCGTTTCATCCTGCCCTGCGCCAACCCCGAACGCCGCCAGCAGATGGAGAGCATTCTGGCCGACAGCGGCCTGCAATTGCCATTGACCCTGCTTGATGGCCAGAGCCATGCGGCACTGGCGGCCTGTGATGCAGTACTGATCGCCTCCGGCACGGCGACCCTGGAGGCCATGCTGTTCAAGCGCCCCATGGTGGTAGCCTATCGTATGGCGGGGCTGACCTTTCGTATTCTCAAGCGACTGGTCCGGGTAGGGCATGTGGCGCTGCCGAACCTGCTCGCCGGGCAGGAGGTAGCGCCGGAATTCCTGCAGGATGCCGCCACCCCCGAGGCCATGGGGCAGGCGTTGCTCGACCGGCTCGGGCCGACCGCAGAACGGGAGCAGACCGAGGCGCGCTTCCGCGAGCTGCATCAGTTGCTTCGGCGCGACGCGGATCAGGCCGCGGCCGACGCCATCATCCAGTTGCTGCGTGACAAGGGACGACTGGCATGACACAGATCATGATCGACTGGTCCCTGCCCGAGGGGCAGGAACTGGTAGCCGGTGTGGACGAGGTCGGCCGCGGCCCGCTGTGCGGGGCGGTGATCACCGCGGCGGTGATCCTCGATCCGGCCCGCCCCATCGAGGGGCTGAATGATTCCAAGAAGCTGACTGCCGTGCAGCGCGAGGCGCTGTTCCCGGTCATCCAGGAACGCGCGCTGGCCTGGGCCATCGGCCGGGCCGAGGTGCACGAGATCGATCAGCTGAACATCCTCCACGCCACCATGCTGGCCATGCAGCGGGCGGTGGCCGGTCTGGCGGTGCAGCCGGATCGGGTGCTGGTGGACGGCAATCGCTGCCCGGTGCTGCCGATGCCCAGCGAGCCGGTGATCCAGGGCGATGGCCTGGTGCCGGCGATTTCCGCCGCTTCCATCCTGGCCAAGGTCACCCGTGACCGGGAGATGCAGGAGCTGGAGCTGATCTATCCCGGCTACGGCATCGGCAAGCACAAAGGCTATCCGACCCGGGAACACCTTGAGGCGCTGCGTACACTGGGTGCCACGCCCATCCATCGGCGCTCCTTTGCGCCGGTACGCAGTGCCCTGGAAACCATGCCCGAGACCACAACCGAGACTGCGGTCGTTCTGCTCGACTAGCCCGTGCGACGGTCGGGACCATCACCACTGGTCCCTGACTGCCCCCGTCGTTACAATCACCCGATCCGTTTTTTCGCCCCGAACTCAGGAAATCTATGAGCCCCTCCTTCGTCCACCTGCGCGTCCATACCGAATACTCTCTGGTAGACGGCCTGGTCAGAATCAAGCCGTTCGTCAAGGCGGTCGCTGAGAAGGGCATGCCGGCCGTGGCGGTGACCGACCAGAGCAACATGTGCAGTCTGGTCAAGTTCTACCGGGCGGCCATGGGCGCAGGGATCAAGCCGATCTCCGGGGTGGATCTCTGGGTCCAGGGCGAGGACGAGGACAGCCCGGTCAGCCGGCTGACCCTGCTGGCCATGGACAATGTGGGTTATCGCAACATCACCGAGCTGGTGTCCCGCGGCTATACCGAGGGCCAGCGCAATGGTCTGGTTACCGTCCACCGCGACTGGGTGGCCGAGGCCAGCGCCGGGGTGATCGCGCTGTCAGGCGCCAAGGAAGGGGAGATCGGCCAGGCCCTGCTGTCCAGCGACCCGGCCCAGGCCGACCGTCTGGCAGATTACTGGATGCAGGTGTTTCCGGGGCGCTTCTATCTGGAGCTGCAGCGCACCAGTCGGGTCAATGACGAGCAGTACCTGCATGCCGCCGTGGCACTGGCCGGACGTCTGGGCTGCCCGGTGGTGGCGACCAACGATGTGCGCTTTCTCAAGCGCGAGGACTACGAGGCCCATGAAACCCGCGTCTGCATCGGTGAGGGCAGGGCGCTGGGCGACCCGCGGCGGGTGCGCCTGTACAGCGAGGAGCAGTACCTCAAGTCCCCCGAGGAAATGGCCGAGCTGTTCTCCGACATCCCCGAGGCGCTGGAAAACTCGGTGGAGATCGCCCGGCGCTGCAATATCGACGTGCAGCTGGGCACCTACTACCTGCCGGAATTCCCCATCCCCGATGGCCTGACCATGGACGAGTACTTCCGCAAGGTCTCGCTGGAAGGTCTGGAAGAGCGGCTCAAGGTGATCCTGCCACCCGGTTCGGAGAATTACGAGGAGCGCCGCCAGGTCTATCTGGACCGGCTCAAGTTCGAGCTGGATATCATCATCCAGATGGGCTTTCCCGGTTACTTCCTGATCGTGATGGACTTCATCAAGTGGGCCAAGAACAACGGCGTGCCGGTCGGCCCCGGCCGGGGTTCCGGGGCGGGATCGCTGGTCGCCTACGCGCTTTTGATCACCGACCTGGACCCGCTGCAGTACGACCTGCTGTTCGAACGCTTCCTCAACCCGGAACGGGTATCCATGCCCGACTTCGATATCGACTTCTGCATGGAAGGCCGCGATCGGGTCATCGAATACGTGGCCGAGGCCTACGGGCGCAACGCGGTATCCCAGATCATCACCTTCGGTACCATGGCGGCCAAGGCGGTGGTGCGCGACGTGGCCCGGGTGCAGGGCAAGTCCTACGGCCTGGCCGACAAGCTGTCGAAGATGATCCCCTTCGAGGTCGGCATGACCCTGGCCAAGGCCTACGAGCAGGAGGAGATGCTGCGCGACTTCCTTGCCGCCGACGAGGAGGCCCAGGAAATCTGGGACATGGCGGTCAAGCTCGAAGGCATCACCCGTAACGTCGGCAAGCACGCCGGCGGTGTGGTCATCGCCCCGACCAAGCTCACCGACTTCGCGCCCCTGTACTGCGACGAGGCCGGCGAGGGTCTGGTGACCCAGTTCGACAAGGACGACGTCGAGGCCGCCGGTCTGGTGAAATTCGACTTCCTCGGTCTGCGGACCCTGACCATCATCAACTGGGCCATGGAAACCATCAACCGCGAGCAGGCGCGCCAGGGCCTGCCGCCGGTGGATATCGACCGCATCCCGCTGGACGACCCCAAGACCTACGCCATGCTGCAGAAGGCGGAGACCACGGCGGTATTCCAGCTCGAATCCCGCGGCATGAAGGAGCTGATCAAGAAGCTCAAGCCTGACTGCCTGGAAGACATGATCGCACTGGTGGCCCTGTTCCGTCCGGGGCCGCTGCAATCGGGCATGGTGGACGACTTCATCAACCGCAAGCACGGGCGCGAGCCCATTTCCTACCCGCACCCGGATTACCAATACGCCGGTCTTGAGCCGGTACTCAAGCCGACCTACGGCATCATCCTGTATCAGGAACAGGTGATGCAGATTGCCCAGGTCATGGCCGGGTACACCCTGGGCGGCGCGGACATGCTACGCCGGGCCATGGGCAAGAAGAAGCCCGAGGAAATGGCCAAGCAGCGCGCCATCTTCCTCGAAGGCTGCGCCGGGAACGGCATTTCCGCCGAGCTGGCGGGCAACATCTTCGACCTGGTGGAAAAATTCGCCGGCTACGGCTTCAACAAGTCGCACTCCGCCGCCTACGGTCTGGTGTCCTACCAGACCGCCTGGCTCAAGGCGCACTATCCCGCGCCCTTCATGGCCGCGGTACTCTCGGCGGATATGCACAACACCGACAAGGTGGTCACGCTGATCGAGGAATGCCGCAGCATGAAGCTGCGCATCAAGGCGCCGGACGTGAACCTGTCGGAGTACAAGTTCACTGTGGATGACAGCGGCAGCGTGGTCTACGGTCTGGGTGCCATCAAGGGGGTGGGCGAAGGCCCGGTGGAGACCATAGTCAACACCCGGCAGCAGGGCGGTCCCTTTACCGACCTGTTCGACTTCTGCGCCCGGGTCGACCTCAAGCGCATCAACAAGCGGGTCATGGAGGCGCTGATCCGCTCCGGCGCGCTGGATTCCATGGGGCCCTTCTTCAGTACCGAGCAGCAGGCCTACCTGCAGCAGGTGGACCGCAACCGCGCGGCCCTGGCCGCAGCCATGGAGGAAGCCATCGCCGCTGCCGAGCAGACCCATCGCAGCGCCGACAGCGGCCACGATGACCTGTTCGGCGACCTGCTCGGGCCGGCGGCGGACCGGGATGTGTTCGAGGCCTACCGCAAGGTGCGCGAGTGGAGCTTCAAGGAGCGCCTGCGCGGCGAGAAGGAAACCCTGGGGCTGTATCTCACCGGCCACCCGATCGACGAGTACGAGCAGGAGGTGCGCCGTTTTGCCCGCCAGCGCATCATCGACCTGAAGCCCTCCCGCGACGCCCAGACCATCGCCGGTCTGGTCTTCGACATGCGGGTGATGAAGAACAAGCGCGGCGACAAGGTCGGCTTCGTGACCCTCGATGACCGCTCGGCGCGCATCGAGGTCTCGCTATTCTCCGAGGCCTTCCAGGCGGCGCAGAACCTGCTGCAGAAGGATGCCCTGCTGGTGGTCGAAGGGGAGGTCGCGGTGGATGACTTCTCCGGCGGCATGCGGGTGCGCGCCAAGCGGGTGATGAGTCTGGAGGAGGCGCGAACCTCCCTGCTGGAGAGCGTGCGCATCAGTCTCGACAGTCAGCACCACGATCCGGGCTGTCTGCAGATGCTCGCCGGTGTGCTGCAGCGCTACCGCGGAGAATGCCCGGTAACCATAGAAGTGCAGCGGCCTGATGCCCACGCCCTGTTGCGGCTGGGCGATGAGTGGCGGGTGGAGCCGGCCGATGATCTGGTTCAGACTTTACGTGACCAGCTGGGCAAAGGCAGCGTCTCTCTGCACTATAGATAAACCGGATTCCCAAGGTACGGGTCGACGCCGTAAAGGCAATCCCGTAAGGTAACGCACAAAACAGGACGCCCCGCTGGGGGCCGCGGATAATCGACGCTTATGATCAGAAGCCAGAAATACCTCGAATTTGAACAGCCGATTGCCGACTTGCAGGCCAAGATCGAAGAGCTGCGGCTGGTGGGCAGTGACAACGCGCTGAACATCACCGAAGAGATCTCCCGTCTGCAGGAGAAGAGCCGGACACTGACCGAGAGCATTTTTGCCAATCTGTCGAGCTGGCAGGTGACGCAGATGTCCCGCCATCCGCAACGTCCCTACACCCTGGATTACATCGAGCACATCTTCACCGATTTCGAAGAGCTGCATGGCGACCGGCACTTTGCCGATGACGCCGCCATCGTCGGCGGTATCGCCCGCCTCGACGGCCGTCCGGTCATGGTCATCGGCCACCAGAAGGGCCGCGACGTGAAGGAGAAGGTGCGCCGCAACTTCGGCATGCCCAAGCCCGAAGGCTACCGCAAGGCCTGCCGTCTGATGCAGATGGCCGAGCGCTTCAAGATGCCGATCATCACCTTCATCGACACCCCCGGTGCCTACCCGGGCATCGACGCCGAGGAGCGTGGCCAGAGCGAGGCCATCGCCTGGAACCTGCAGGTCATGTCGCGCCTGAAGACGCCGATCATCTCCACCGTCATCGGTGAGGGTGGTTCCGGTGGTGCCCTGGCCATCGGTGTCTGCGACCGCCTGATGATGCTGCAATACTCCATCTACTCGGTCATCTCCCCCGAAGGCTGCGCCTCCATCCTGTGGAAGAGCGCCGAGAAGGCTACCGATGCCGCCGAGGCCATGGGTGTGACCGCCGGCCGCCTGAAGGAGCTGGGTCTGGTCGACAACCTCATCGAGGAGCCCCTGGGCGGTGCCCACCGGGATCCCGCCGAAGTCGCCGCGCGCATCAAGGCGCAGCTGCTGCTCGAGCTGGAGAAGCTCGACCAGCAGTCGGTCGACGAGCTGCTGGACAGTCGCTTCGAGCGGCTGATGGCCTTCGGTCTGCAGTAAATGTCTGATCTGCAGGGTGTGCTGGAGCAACTGGCACCCTGCATGGATGCCCCGGCAGTCTGGCTGGGGCTATCCGGCGGGCTCGACTCCATGGTGCTGCTGCATGCCGTCACCGAGTTGCGCCGCCACTCTCCGCTTCCCCCCCTCAAGGCCATCCATGTTCACCACGGCATCCATCCGGACGCCGATCGCTGGGTCGAGCATTGCCAGCGCGAGTGCGCTGCGCGCCAGGTCGATCTTGTTGTCCACCGCGTGACCCTGCCTTCCGGCGGCAATGTCGAGGAACTGGCCCGGGATGCCCGCTATGCCGTGTTCGAGCAGCAACTGGGCGCCGGCGACTGGCTGCTGCTGGCCCACCACGCCGATGATCAGCTGGAAACCCTGCTGTTCCGTCTGATGCGCGGTACCGGCGTGCGCGGTCTGGCCGGAATGCCGCGCAGCCGCGCGCTGGGGCAGGGCCGGCTGCTGCGCCCGCTGCTGGATTGGACCCGGGCGCAGCTGGCCGACTGGGCGTCGGCACAGGGGCTGGCCTGGATCGAGGATCCGGCCAACGCCGATCCCCGCTATGCCCGTACCGCGCTGCGCCACCAGCTGCTGCCTTATCTGCGCCAGCACTGGCCGATGCTGCCGAACAATCTGCTGCGCCTGGCTGGGCATGCGGGCGAAGCCAACCAGCTGCTCGACGAGCGCGCCGCCGAGGATCTGCAGGCGCTGGGCGAGCCACCGGCTGATCCCTGGCTGGCCTGCTGGCCGAGTCTGGACATGCAGGCTCTGGGCGGGCTCAGCCCGGCCAGACAGAAGAATCTGTTGCGCTACTGGCTGCACCAGCAGGGCCTGCGTCTGCCCGATCAGCGCCATCTGCACACCCTGCTCGAGCAGCTGGCCGCCGCCGATGACAGTCAGCCCCGGGTGCGCATTCACCAGGGGCTGGTGCACCGCTCGTCGGGACGTCTCTGGCTGCTGCCGGAGCAAGGTGTACCCGCTGGCCAGGACCAGAGCTGGGAGGCGGGCAGCAGCGTGAAGCTGGCTGCCGGCAATGGTTGGCTGCGCTGCAGCGCAGGTGGCCCGCTAGCTCTGCGCGCCGGGCAGTGGCGTATCGGCTATCGGCAGGGCGGCGAGGAGATCCGGTTGCCCGGGCGTCCGACCCAGAGCCTGAAGAATTTGTTCCAGAGCGCCGGTATCCCGGCCTGGCTGCGCCCCGCGGTGCCCTTGCTATACTGCGACGAGCGGCTCGTTTCGGTGGCGGGCCGGTGGCATGCGGAATCCGCGCTGGCCGATGCCGGTGAGACCGGCTTTGGTGTGATCTGGGAGCCGATTCCGGATTGAGCAAGATCGGGCTGTCTGGTATCCTGACTTCCCATCTTGACGAGACTTTCGTCTCCCTTCGAATTCCTGCGGCTGCGACCGCTTAACTTCAAATCTACGGGTTTTTCATGACGCGCTACATCTTCGTCACGGGTGGTGTTGTATCTTCATTGGGCAAGGGCATCGCCTCGGCATCCCTCGCGGCGATTCTCGAAGCACGTGGCCTCAAGGTCACCATGCTCAAGCTGGACCCCTATATCAACGTGGATCCAGGCACCATGAGCCCGTTCCAGCACGGTGAGGTCTTCGTCACCCATGACGGCGCCGAGACTGACCTGGACCTGGGCCACTACGAGCGCTTCATCCGCACCCGCATGACCCAGAACAACAACTTCACCACAGGTCGCGTCTACGAGGACGTGCTGCGCAAGGAGCGCCGTGGTGACTATCTGGGCGCTACCATCCAGGTGATTCCGCACATCACCGACGAGATCAAGACCCGTATCATCCGTGGCGCCGGCGATGCCGACGTGGCCATGGTCGAGATCGGCGGCACCGTGGGCGACATCGAGTCCCAACCCTTCCTCGAGGCCATCCGTCAGCTGCGCCTGGAAGTGGGCGCACGCCGCGCCATGCTCATGCACCTGACCCTGGTGCCCTTCATCGCCACCGCCGGCGAAACCAAGACCAAGCCGACCCAGCACTCGGTCAAGGAACTGCGCTCCATCGGTCTGCAGCCTGACGTACTGGTGTGCCGCTCCGATCATCCGATCGATCTGGCTTCCCGCCGCAAGATCGCCCTGTTCACCAACGTCGAAGAGCGTGCGGTGATCAGCCTGCCGGATGCCGACACCATCTACCGCATTCCCAGCATCCTCCACGCCCAGGGCCTGGACGACTATGTGGTCGAGCGCTTCGGTCTGGAATGCGGCGGCGCCGATCTGTCCGAGTGGGACCGTGTGGTAGACGCCAAGCTCAATCCCGAGAAGGAAGTTACCATCGCCATGGTCGGCAAGTACATGGAGCTGCTGGACGCCTACAAGTCGCTGATCGAGGCCATGAGCCACGCCGGCATCCAGAGCCGTACCAAGGTCAACCTGCGCTATATCGACTCCGAAACCATCGAGGAGAACGGCACCGGCCAGCTGGAAGACGTTGATGCCATCCTGGTGCCAGGCGGCTTCGGCCTGCGTGGTGTGGAAGGCAAGATTGCCGCCGCCCGCTACGCCCGTGAACACAACATTCCCTATCTGGGCATCTGCCTGGGCATGCAGGTGGCGGTCATCGAGTTTGCCCGCAACGTGCTGGGCTGGCAGGACGCCAATTCCACCGAATTCGACAAGACCACCGAGCATCCGGTGGTCGGCCTGATCACCGAATGGCAGACCGCCAGCGGCGAGAAGGAAACCCGCGACGAAAGCTCCGATCTGGGCGGCACCATGCGCCTGGGTGGTCAGGAGTGCGCGCTGGTCGAGGGCAGCAAGGCCCGCGAATGCTACGGTCAGGATGTGATCGTCGAGCGTCACCGCCACCGTTATGAAGTCAACAACAACCTGCTGCCGGAGCTGGAGAAGGCCGGTCTGCGCGTTTCCGGCCGCTCCGTGGATGGTGCCCTGGTGGAAATGGTCGAGGTACCGGATCATCCGTGGTTCGTTGCCTGCCAGTTCCACCCGGAATTCACCTCCACCCCGCGTGACGGCCATCCGCTGTTCAGCGGCTTTGTCGATGCGGCACTGAAGCAGCGCGCCAGCAAAGCCTGAGGAGTAGTTCATGGCACAGAAGATCGTTCGGGTGGCGGATATCGAGATCGCCAACGACAAGCCCTTTGTCCTGTTCGGGGGCATGAACGTGCTGGAGTCCCGTGACCTGGCCCTGCGCATCTGCGAGGAATACGTCAAGGTGACCGAGAAGCTCGGCATCCCCTACGTGTTCAAGGCCAGCTTCGACAAGGCCAACCGCTCGTCGATCAACTCGTTCCGTGGCCCGGGCATGGAAGAGGGGCTGAAGATCTTCGAAGAGATCAAGTCCACCTTCAAGGTGCCGGTCATCACCGACGTGCACGAACCCTATCAGGCCGCCCCGGTGGCCGAGGTCTGCGACATCATCCAGCTGCCGGCCTTCCTGTCCCGGCAGACGGATCTGGTGGTGGCCATGGCGAAAACCGATGCCGTCATCAATATCAAGAAGGCGCAGTTCCTGGCTCCCCAGGAAATGCGCCACATCCTCACCAAGTGCGAGGAAGCCGGCAATGATCGGCTGATCCTCTGCGAGCGCGGTTCCAGCTTCGGCTACAACAACCTGGTGGTGGACATGCTCGGCTTCGGCATCATGAAGCAGTTCGAGTACCCGGTGTTCTTCGACGTCACCCACTCCCTGCAGATGCCCGGCGGCCGCAGTGACTCCGCCGGCGGACGCCGTGCCCAGGTGACCGATCTGGCCAAGGCCGGCATGAGCCAGGGCCTGGCCGGTCTGTTCCTCGAGGCGCACCCGGACCCGGACAACGCCAAGTGCGACGGTCCCTGCGCCCTGCGCCTGGACAAGCTGGAGCCCTTCCTCGGCCAGCTCAAGGCGCTGGACGATCTGGTGAAAAGCTTCCCGCAACTCGATACTGCCTGATTGCCAGGCATCCCTATCCCTTCACTTACATACTATGTTTCAGATGGAGAAAGCAGCAGTCATGGCGAAGATCATTGAAATCAAGGGTCGTGAAGTACTGGACTCGCGCGGTAACCCGACCGTTGAAGCAGACGTGATTCTGGAAGGCGGCATCGTCGGCAGCGCCTGTGCCCCCTCCGGCGCCTCCACCGGCTCCCGCGAAGCACTGGAACTGCGTGACGGCGACAAGAGCCGTTACCTGGGCAAGGGCGTACTCAAGGCGGTTGCCAACGTCAATGGTCCCATCCGCGAACTGCTGGTCGGTCGTGATGCCCTGGATCAGGAAGGCCTGGACCGCGCCATGATCGAACTGGACGGTACCGAGAACAAGGCCAAGCTGGGCGCCAACGCCATCCTCGCCGTGTCCCTGGCTGCCGCCAAGGCCGCTGCCCAGGCCAAGGGCGTGCCGCTGTACGCGCACATTGCCGACCTGAACGGCACCTCCGGCCAGTACAGCATGCCGGTGCCGATGATGAACATCATCAACGGTGGCGAGCACGCCGACAACAACGTCGACATCCAGGAGTTCATGGTCCAGCCGGTGGGCGCCAAGACCTTCGCCGATGCCCTGCGCATGGGTGCCGAAATCTTCCATCACCTCAAGGCCGTACTCCAGGGCCGTGGTTTGAGCACCGCCGTGGGTGACGAAGGTGGCTTCGCGCCGAACCTGGCGTCCAACGAAGACGCCCTGGCCGCCATCGCCGAAGCCGTTGCCAACGCCGGCTACAAGCTGGGCGAGGACGTGACCCTGGCCCTGGACTGCGCCTCCAGCGAGTTCTACAAGGACGGCAACTACAACCTGTCCGGTGAAGGCAAGGTATTCAACGCCGAAGGTTTTGCCGACTACCTGGCCGGTCTGACCCAGCGCTACCCGATCATCTCCATCGAAGACGGCATGGACGAGTCCGACTGGGCCGGCTGGAAGGTGCTGACCGACAAGATCGGCGAGAAGGTCCAGCTGGTCGGTGACGACCTGTTCGTGACCAACACCAGGATCCTCAAGCGCGGCATCGACGAGAAGATCGGCAACTCCATCCTGATCAAGTTCAACCAGATCGGCTCGCTGACCGAGACCCTGGAAGCCATTCGCATGGCCAAGGCCGCCGGCTTCACCGCCGTCATCTCCCACCGCAGTGGCGAGACCGAGGACCACACCATTGCCGATCTGGCTGTGGGTACCGCCGCCGGCCAGATCAAGACCGGTTCGCTGTGCCGCTCCGACCGGGTGTCCAAGTACAACCAGCTGCTGCGCATCGAAGAGCAACTGGGTGACAAGGCTCCGTACAAGGGCCGTGCCGAGTTCCGCGGCTGATAGCCGGCAGAGGGCGGACCCTGGTCCGCCCCTATGGAGAATCTGCGCTTGAAATGGCTCTGGGTAATATCGCTGGCCCTGCTCGCCGCCCTGCAGTATCGCCTGTGGGTCGGTGAAGGCAGTCTGGCGCATGTTGCCCAGCTCAAGCAGGAGATTGCCGAACAGCAGCGCGAGAACGAGAAGCTGCTGGAACGCAATCGCGTCCTGACCGCCGAAGTCATCGAGCTGAAGCAGGGCCTGGAGACCATCGAGGAACGTGCCCGTCACGAACTCGGCATGGTCAAGGAAGGCGAAACCCTGTTCCAGTTGAGTGGCGATGACTGACCCCCTTATTCCCTTCTGGGTGGTGATTCCTGCAGCGGGCGTCGGCTCGCGGATGCAGGCCGACCGTCCCAAGCAGTACCTGCCCCTTGCCGGGCGCACCCTGATCGAACATACCCTGGATTGCTTCCTCGGCCAGCCCGGCCTGCGGGGTCTGGTGGTGTGCCTGTCCGTGGATGATGGCTGGTGGCCGGATCTGCCCTGTGCCAGCGATGAGCGCATCCAGCGCGCCGATGGCGGACGGGAGCGGGCGGATTCGGTGCTCAGCGGGTTGGACCGGCTGGTCGAGCTGGGTGCCGATGATGCCGACTGGGTGCTGGTGCATGATGCCGCCCGACCCAATCTGGCTGTGTCCGATCTGCACCGCCTGCTGGCGGAGCTGCGTGACGACCCGGTTGGCGGCCTGCTGGCCGTACCGGTACGCGATACCCTGAAAATGGTCGGCGCCGATGGCCGGGTGACCGCCACGCCGGACCGCTCCCAGTTCTGGCAGGCCTATACGCCGCAGATGTTCCGCCTGGGTGCCTTGCGCCGTGCGCTGGGCGAGGCACTGGCCGCCGGCGCCAATATCACCGACGAAGCCTCGGCCATCGAATGGGCAGGGCAGGCGCCACGGCTGATCGAAGGCCGGGCGGACAATATCAAGGTCACCCGCCCGGAAGACTTGGAATTTCTGCGCCGGCGTTGAGCCGGCTTTTTTCTCCAGCTGGCTGAAGCCGTACCTGCTCGGGCTCAGCCCCGCACCAGTCGATTATTCTCGCGGCGCACGCGCACCGGCAGGGGTGTCGCCAGAGCCGCTGCCGCCTGCTCGCCGAGCAGAGCGGTCACCGTCTGCCTTGCCTGATCATCCATCTCGGCGAAGAGGTCCAGCGCTCGCTGCCACATCCACAGGTTGTAGGGAAACACCAGCCGCTCCTCCTCGGTATCCCCCACGCGGTAGCGCAGGCTGCCGATGGCGCGGGGGATTTCCGGGGTATCCGGATTGGCGTCGGCCCACTGCTGCAGCTGGCGCGCCGTCTCCTGCAGCACCGGAACCTGCTCGGTGAACATGCGCTGCAGTACCGGCAGCAGGGTGAGGGGCAGCTCATCGTCAGGCAGGAAATCCCCGGCGGCGGGCGGATCTATCATCCGTTCCACCCAGGCTGCGACCTGGGGCGCCTTCTCGCGCATCAGCCGGCCCGAGGCCGGGTCCCGATAGAGGTGGGCATACAGGGGGCCGATCAGACCGTAATCGCCGATGCTGGGGCGACCACCCAGCAGGAAGTCGTGCTCGGCAAAGTGCCGGTCCAGTTCCGCGAGCAGCGCCAGATAGCTCTGCTCCAGCGCCGCCCGGGAGTGCGGGGTAACGCCGAGCCGGGGCAGGGCACCGGCGAAGGGGCCGGAGGCTTCCAGGCCGGCCTGATACTGCTCCTCGGCGCTGGCCTCGGGCAGACGCACGCGACCGAATTCGGCAATGGCGAACTCCCGGTTCTCATCGATCATCCAGCGGTAGAGCATCGCCGGAATCACCAGCCATTCGTCACCGTAGATCTCCAGCAGCAGAGCGATCAGCTTCTGGCAGGGGCTGGTGGGGTAGATGGCGGGCTCGGGAAACTGCTGCTCCAGATGGTCGATGATCCCGGTGGAGTCCTGCAGTACCTGGTCCTGGGAGGTGACCAGCACCGGGATGTAGCGCACCCCGGTGCGCGGAATGATCAGGTCGCGATAGACCTGGGGCGTGGCCAACTGTTCGGTGAAGGGGATGCCCTTGAACTGCAGATAGCTGCGTACCTTGCCGGTATAGAGGGAAACCGGCGCGCCGATCAACTGATACATGGATCATCCTGTGTTCTGATTGTAATGAGCGCGGACCCACGCTGTGAACGGGTATTTTCGGGCTAAATGATCTTTGTTGCCACACCCGAATGTGGGTAACCTGTCCACTGTCGAGACAGATCTGCCCAGGTCAAAGCCAAATACAAGAACAGCAGTCGGGGCTCAGCATGCCAGCATTGGATTCACCGCACGTCTTCTTCCGCCGCGTCATCTTCGATGTCACCGAGACCCAGTGCCAGGTGGCCATGGAAGATGAGCATCACTATTTTGTCCTGACCCTTGGGCATGATGGGCAGCGTATCACCTCGGTCGACAGCACCGCCCGCCGCACCCCCTGGACCCTGTGCCCCCAGGCCGCCGCCAGATTGCAGGAATTCGTCGGTCAGCCGCTGCGCCAGCGTATTGCGGTCAACCTGCCGGAGATCGATGCCAAGCAGCAGTGCACCCACCAGTACGACCTGCTCATGGTGGCCCTGGTCCAGGCGGCCAGGCCCGGCTACCGCGAGTATGTCTCGCGGGTGGTGGGCGCCATGCATGAGTACCGCCACGCCGAACTCTGGCTGAATGGCGAGAAGCTGCTCGACTGGCGGCTGCGCGGCACCGCCATTCACAGCAACGACCAGTTCGACCAGCAGGACCTGCGCAGCATCATGCCCTGGGCCGAGCAGACCCTGGACGACAGGCTGCTCGAAGCGCTCTATGTGCAGCGTCGCTCGGTCATGGTCGCCGCCAGCAAGGGCGTCAATCTGGACCTGATCAAAAATGCCGGGCAGGCCATGGTGGCCCGTGCCGGCGCCTGTTTCGTGTTCCAGCCGGAACGCGCGGAGCAGGCGATCCGGGTGATCGGCAGTACCCGTCAGGACGTAACCGGTCCGGAAGATCTGCTGGTGGACGTCGCCAGAAACTGAATCGCGGCCTGCCACCAGTCATTTAGCCGCGACCCGGGCGGCGAAAATCCGGATAATGGCCGGTCATTCTGTTCGCCCGCTCTGGTACCCGCATGGAAATCAAGGTCAACTTCCTCGACAACCTTCGTCTCGAGGCCAAATTCGACGACTTCACGGTAATCGCCGACCAGCCGATCCGCTACAAGGGCGATGGCTCGGCGCCCGGTCCCTTCGATTACTTCCTGGCGTCCTCGGCGCTCTGTGCGGCCTATTTCGTCAAGCTCTACTGCCAGACCCGTGGCATTCCCACGGAAAACATCCGCCTGGCGCAGAACAACATCGTCGATCCGGAGAACCGTTACCAGCAGACCTTCAAGATCCAGGTCGAGCTGCCCGAGGACATCTCCGAGAAGGACCGTCTGGGCATATTGCGCTCCATCGACCGCTGCACCGTGAAGAAGGTGGTGCAGACCGGTCCGGAGTTCATCATCGAGGTGGTGGAGAATCTGGATGCCGACGCCCAGGGCCTGCTGTTGGCGCCCTCCACGGACGCGCGCACCTGCATTCCCGGCAAGGACGTGCCGCTGGAGCAGACCATCGCCACCCTGTCCGGGCTGATCGCCGACATGGGCATGAAGATCGAGATCGCTTCCTGGCGCAACATTGTGCCCAACGTCTGGTCCCTGCACCTGCGCGACGCCCACTCCCAGATGTGCTTCACCAACGGCAAGGGCGCGACCAAGGAAAGCGCCCTGGCCTCGGCGCTGGGCGAGTTCATCGAGCGGCTGAACTGCAACTTCTTCTACAACGACCAGTACTGGGGTCCGGAACTGGCCAATGCCGACTTCGTGCATTACCCCGAGGAGCGCTGGTTCCAGCCGGGCCCCGACGGCGAGCTGCCGGAGGAGATCCTCGACGAGCACTGCCTGGCCATCTACAACCCCGAGGGCGAGCTGCTCGGCACCCATCTGTATGACACCAACTCGGGCAATGTCGAGCGCGGCATCTGCTCGCTGCCCTACGTCCGTCAGTCCGACGGCGAGGTGGTGTACTTCCCCTCCAACCTGATCGAGAACCTGTATCTGAGCAACGGCATGGCCGCCGGCAACACCCTGGCCGAGGCGCAGGTGCAGTGCCTGTCGGAGATCTTCGAGCGGGCGGTGAAGCGGGAGATCATCGAGGGCGAGCTGGCGCTGCCGGATGTGCCCCAGGCGGTGCTGGAACGGTATCCGGGCATTCTGGCCGGCATCCGCGCACTGGAGGAGCAGGGCTTCCCGGTGCTGGTCAAGGATGCTTCCCTCGGTGGCCAGTTCCCGGTCATGTGCGTAACCCTGATGAACCCGCGCACCGGTGGCGTGTTCGCCTCCTTCGGTGCACACCCCAACTTCGAGGTGGCGCTGGAGCGCAGCCTGACCGAGCTGCTGCAGGGGCGCAGCTTCGAAGGCCTGAACGACTTGGCCAGACCTACCTTCGAGAGCCAGGCAGTCACCGAGCCCAACAACTATGTCGAGCATTTCATCGACTCAAGCGGGGTGATCTCCTGGCGCTTCTTCAGCAGTCGGGCCGACTACGAGTTCGTCGACTGGGACTTCACCGACGGCGGTCGCCTCAGCAATGCGGAAATGGCCGATGAGTTGCTGGGCATCCTCGCGGAAATGGGCCACGAGGTGTACATGGCGGTGTACCGGCATCTCGGCGGCACGGCCTGCCGCATCCTGGTCCCGGGCTATTCCGAGGTCTACCCGGTGGACGACCTGATCTGGGACAACACCAACAAGGCGCTGTACTTCCGTGAGGACATCCTCAATCTGCACCGGCTCGATGACGAGCAGCTGCAGAGTCTGGTGGACCGTCTGGAAGAGAGCGAGCTGGACCACTACGGCGACATCATCACCCTGATCGGCGTCGAGTTCGACGAGAACACCGTCTGGGGGCAGCTGACCATCCTTGAACTGAAGCTGCTGATCCATCTGGCGCTGGGCAATCTGGAACCGGCTCTGGAGCTGGTCGAGGAGTTCCTGCAGTACAACGACAATACCGTCGAACGCGGCCTGTTCTACCAGGCCATGCAGGCGGTACTGGAGGTGGTGCTGGATGACGAGCTGGAGCTGGAGGACTTCGAACCCAACTTCCGCCGCATGTTCGGCGACGAGCGCATGGATGCCGTGATCGGCTCGGTGCAGGGCAGTGTCCGCTTCCACGGCCTGACCCCCACCAGTATGAATCTGGAAGGGCTGGAGCGGCACCAGCGCATGATCGACAGCCTGAAGAAGCTGCACAGAACGCGCGCCAGAGCGGCCATGCAGGCTTGAATCAATAGTAGCGAAGCGCTACTTTTAGGAAAAATAACGAGAAAAGGCCATGGAATCTGCCCGTTTTTATCTTCTACTCCCTCTGCACGCCGGGCTGTCGGCATGAGTGCCAGTCAGGCGGGCGGTGACCAGGCTTTCATCGCTTTCGTCCAGCAGTTGCCCATTGCCTGCATCCTGACCCGCCTCAGTGACAGCGCTGTGGTGGCGACCAACCCCTCGTTCGACAAGCTGTTCGGCTGGCCGAAAGAGATGATCCTGGAGAACAGAACGGAAGCGCTGCCGCTGTGGTTGTCCGATGAACAGTGCGCGGCGTTCTTTCACGATCTCAACCGGATGGGCAGCCTGCGGCAGTCGGAGACCCGCTTCCGCTGCAGCGATGGGCGCATCCTGCCCTGTCTGGTGTATGTGGAACAGATGACGGTGGCCGGCGAGCTCTGCCGGCTGTCGATGATCCATGACATTTCCGATCGGATAAAGGCTGAGGCGGCGCTCAGGCGCAGTGAGGCCAAATTCACTGCGTTGTTCATGGACTCCCCCGAGCCCTACCTGCTGTTCGACAAGGACAACGCCCGAATCACCGAGATCAACCGGCGTTTTACCGAGGTGTTCGGCTATACCGCAGAGGAAGCCGTCGGCAGGACGGCGACCGAGCTTGGATTGTGGCGTTATCCCGAGCGGCGTTCGGCGCTGATCGAGAAGCTCATCCGCCACCGCTGCCTGCGCTCCGAACCGGTGGACTTCGTTACCCGGGACGGCCGCATCCTCAATTGCGAAGTATCCAGCAATTTCATCCGCGTGGGGAATGACCGTTGCACCCTGTCCTGCTTCAAGGACGTGACCGAGCAGGTGACCATCGAGAGGCGCATCAAGCATCAGGCCTACCATGATGCGCTGACCAATCTGCCCAACCGCCTCTTGCTGCAGGACCGCCTGCAGCAGCATCTGGCGCTGGACGAGCGGCATGGCCTGCGCTTTGCGGTGCTGTTCTTCGATCTGGATCACTTCAAGCGCATCAACGACTCCCTCGGCCACGGCCTGGGGGATGCGGTGCTGCGCGAGGCCAGTCGGCGCCTGTGTCAGGGCGTGCGCAAGACCGATACCGTGGCCCGGCTGGGCGGCGATGAATTCGTGGTGGTGCTCGCCGGTCTGAGCGGCAACCGGGAGCAGATCACCGAGCAGGTCGGGAACCATGCCCTGGCTCTGCTGGAAACACTCTCCGCCCCCATGCGGGTGGAAGGCCACGCCCTGCAGCTTGGTTGCAGTATCGGTATTGCCCTGTCCGGTGAGCACGGCCGCACCCCGGAGGATCTGCTCAAGCACGCCGACACTGCCCTGTACCGGGTCAAGGCCAGCGGGCGCAACGGCTTTGCTTTCTTCGAACCGCAGATGCAGGTCGACGTCAGCCGCCGGCTGCAGCTGGAGACCGACCTGCGCGTCGCTCTGGAGCAGGGCGCCTTCCGTCTGCACTATCAGCCCCAGATCGATGTCCATCAGCAGCGTATTCTCGGAGCCGAAGCGCTGCTGCGCTGGGAGCATCCCGAGAAAGGTCTGGTCAGCCCGGGGTGCTTCATGTCCGTGCTGGAAGAGAGCGGCATGATTCTGGATGTCGGCCATTGGGTGCTGGAGGAAGCCTGCGGACTTATAGCCAGACTCCTTGAACAGCGGTTGATCGATGTGGACGGATTCAGCCTGAGCATCAATATCAGCCCACTGCAGTTCCGTCAGGCTGATTTCGTCGCCCGCGTGGGCGAGGCCATCGCGGCCCATCAGATACCCTCCCGGTGTCTGCGACTGGAAATCACCGAGAGCATGGTCATTCACGACATCAACGATACCGTGGCCAAGATGCACGAGCTGCGCAGCATGGGCCTGAGCTTCGCGATTGACGACTTCGGTACCGGCTATTCCTCACTCAGCTATCTGAAGCGCCTGCCGGTGGATCAGCTGAAGATCGACCAGTCCTTTGTGCGTGACTGCACGGTGGACAGTCATGATGCCGAGATCATCCGCGCCATCATCGCCATGGGCCGCAGTCTGAACCTGAAGCTGGTGGCCGAGGGCGTGGAAACGGCAGATCAGCTCGACTTCCTGCGGCAGCAGGGCTGCCATGCCTATCAGGGTTTTCTGTTCAGTGCAGCGGTGGATGATGAGTCCCTGAGTGCACTGCTCCGGCGCAGCCGGGAGTCCGTCACCCCCCCGCAGTGATTGGTCTGGTCAGGGCCACTCTATATACTGGCGGCCTCTCCGGCACGACCGGGTCAGCAAGGCGGGCAAGGGCATGGCACTGATTGGACGAATGAACACACTCGAGGTGCTCAAGCACACGGACTTCGGCCTCTATCTGGATGGCGGCATGGAAGGGGAGATCCTCCTGCCCCGGCGCTACATCCCCAGGGACACGCCGAGCGAGGTGGGCGACTGGCTCAATGTGTTCGTCTACTTCGACAGCGACGACCGGCTGATCGCCACCACCCTCAAACCCAAGGTCATGGTCGGCGGCTTCGCCAGCCTCAAGGTGGTGGATATCAACCGCACCGGCCTGTTCCTCGACTGGGGCCTGCCCAAGGACCTGCTGCTGCCGCACTCCGAAGAGAAGCGCCCGCTGCAGGTAGGCGACTATTGCGTGGTTCACGTCTATCTGGACAAGCACAGCAAGCGGCTGGTGGCCACCGCCCGGCTGGACCGCTACCTGGACCAGAAGCCGGCCCGCTACAAGGTCGGGGAAGAGGTGGATCTGCTGATTGCCGAGGTCACCGATCTGGGCTTCAAGGCCATCATCAACAACGCCCACTGGGGGCTGATTCACAAGAACGAAGCCTTCAAGTTCCTGCGCCGGGGCATGCGCGAGAAGGGCTACATACGCGAGATCCGCCCCGACGGCAAGATCAACCTCAGCCTGCAGCCGGTCGGTCGCCATGCCGCCAGCGCTCTGGAGCAGCAGATTATCGATCGCCTGCGCGAACAGGGCGGCAAGCTGGCGCTGAGCGACAAGAGCCCGCCGCAACTCATCACCGCCGAGTTCGGCGTCAGCAAGGCCAACTTCAAGAAGGCCATCGGCGGCCTGTACAAGCAGGGTCTGATCCGCATCCACCCGGATCATATCGAACTGGCCGACTGAGCCCGCTATGGGAAGGACGAGCACCAGCTCGTCCTGTCCGTCACAGCCATCCATCCGGCACCTCCGCTCCGGGATTGACCAGACATTAGTCAGTGAATAAGCTGTATGCCCATACAGTAATTCGGTGTCTGTCATGTGCGGCCCAGCTTTCCCATCCTCCATTCCAACCGACTCCGAACCGGAGCGGCAGCCATGAGCGCCGTGGTGTCCCTGGACGCCCTGCTACAGCAGCGGCGGGTGTGGAAGGGCGGTGCGGATATTGCCGCGGCGCCGGCCCAGCCCACCGGGCATGCGCAACTGGATGCCGTGCTGCCCGGCGGCGGCTGGCCCGAAGCGGCCCTGAGCGAACTGCTGCTGGCCCACCCCGGCAGTGGCGAACTGCAGCTGCTGTGGCCGACCCTGGCCCGCCTGACCCGGGCACGGGAACGGGTAGTGCTGGTGGCGCCGCCCTTCATTCCCTTTGCGCCGGCCTGGCTGCAGGCCGGGGTCGATCTGCGCTGGCTGGTACTGGTGCAGGCCAGCGAGAAGGAAGCCCTGTGGGCGGCAGAGCAGTGCCTGCGCTCCGGCAGTTGCGCCGCCGTACTGTGCTGGCCCGAGCGGATCAATGACCGCGGCCTGCGCCGCCTGCAACTGGCTGCTGCCACCGGCGAGTCCCTGGGGTTTGCCTGCCGTTCCTTGCGCGAGGCGGACAACCCGTCCCCCGCCGCCCTGCGCCTGGCGCTGGATGCCTGGCCGCGGCAGGTCCGGGTGCTCAAGAGTCGAGGTGCCATGCCGGCAGCCCGCCCCCTGGCGCTGGGTTAGCCGCCATGCGCTGGGCCTGCATACTGCTGACCCGGCTGGCCCTGGATGGGGTGCAGCGCGGGCGGGATGACGCCGATGCGCCCCTGGTGCTGGTATCCGGGCATGTGCCGCGCCGCCTGATCCGGGCAGTCAATGCCCAGGCCAGGGCCCTGGGCCTGCGGCCGGGCATGAGCCTGACCGCCGCCCAGACCCTGGTCACCGACTTTGCCGTGGCCGAATACGATGAACAGCAGATCAGCCACTGGCAGCACTTTCTCGCCGCCTGGGCCTACCGCTACAGCTCCCATGTCAGTCTGGATTATCCCCATGCACTGCTGCTGGAGGTCGAATCCAGCCTGGGGCTGTTCGGCCCCTGGCCGCGATTCGAGCAGCGCCTGCGGGAGGATCTGACCGGGCTGGGCTTTCAGCACCGCATAGTGCTGGCCCCCAACCCCGCCGCCGCCCGGGCGCTGACCAATGTGCACGACGGGCTGGCGGTCATGGACAGCCTGGCCCTGCGCGAGCATATCCAGCGCCTGCCGATCCAGCGCAGCGGTCTGGATGCCCAGAGCGTGGCCACACTGTCGCGTATGGGGCTCAAACAACTGGGGCAGATACTCCGCCTGCCGCGGGATACCCTGGCCCGACGCTTCCCCGCCGAGGTGCTGGCCCATCTCGACCGGCTGCTCGGCGTGCTGCCGGTGGCGCTGGGCAGTTACCAGCCAGCGGACGAGTTTGCTGCCCGCATCGAATTCAACTTCGAGGTCGACTCCCACCAGGCCTTGCTGTTCCCCATCCGCCGCCTGCTGCTGGACCTGCAGGCCTTCCTGGCCGGGCGGGACTGCAGCGTGCAGCGCTTCGAGCTGACCCTTGAGCACCGGGATCACGAACCGACCTGTCTGCCCATCGGCCTGCTCAGCGCCGAACGGGATGCCCAGCAGCTGTTCGAAGTCACCCGCAGCCGGCTGGAGCAACTGCAGCTGCCCGAACCCGTGCTGGCGGTAAGGCTGCGCGCCAGTGACCTGCCGTCCTTCACCCCCAAACCGGTCTCACTGCTGGAGGAACGCCCACCACCGGTTCAGCCCTGGGACCAACTGCGCGAACGGCTCAGGGCGCGCCTGGGTGATGAGGCCATTCACGGTCTGGTCGCAGTGGCCGATCACAGGCCCGAATGTGCCTGGCGGCGCGACACCGAGGGCGCCGGCCTTCCGCCCGCACAGCTCGGCAAGCGCCCCGGCTGGCTGCTGGCAGAACCCGAGCCCCTGAACGAGCTGGTGCCGGAGATCCTCGCCGGGCCGGAGCGCATCGAGTCCGGTTGGTGGGACGGGGCCGACCGCCGTCGCGACTACTATGTGGTGCGCACCCGGGATGGGCGGCTGGCCTGGGTCTGGCAGGCGGTGGACGGGCAGGGCCCCTGGATGCTGCACGGGTGGTTCGCATGACAGCCGACTACGCCGAACTGCATTGCCTGAGCAACTTCAGCTTCCAGCGGGGCGCCTCCAGCGCCGACGAGCTCTTTGCCCGTGCCAGACAGCACGGCTATCAGGCCCTGGCCATTACCGACGAGTGCACCCTGGCCGGCATAGTCCGAGCCTGGGAGGCATCCAAGGCTCATGGCATCCCTCTGATCATCGGCAGCGAAATGCAGGTAGAATCCGGCCCCAGGCTGGTCCTGCTGGCCGAGGACAAGACCGGCTACCAGCGCCTGTGCCAACTGATCACCAATGCCCGCCGCCGCACCGAGAAGGGCAGCTATCAACTGCTCAGGGACGATCTGGAAACCGACACCAGCGGCCTGCTGGCGCTCTGGCTGCCCGAGCCGGAGCCGGACCCGCAGCACGGCGAATGGCTCAAAACCCGCTTTGACCAGCGGCTGTGGCTGGCGGTCGAGCTGCACCGCGGCCCGGATGATGCGCAAAGACTGGAGCAACTGCTTGGACTGGCCCGCCAGCTGGAGGTCCCCGCCGTGGCCAGCGGCGATGTGCACATGCACGCCCGGGGCCGGCGGGCCCTGCAGGACACCCTGACCGCCATCCGCCATCATTGCACGCTGGAAGAGGCCGGCCACCGGCTGTTCCCCAATGGCGAACGTCACCTGCGTCCGCTGCAGCAGCTGGCCCAGATTTATCCCCCAACACTGCTTCAGGCCACAGTGGAGATTGCCAGGCGCTGCCGCTTCGATCTGGGCGATCTGAAATACCAGTACCCCAGGGAGCTGGTGCCCGCCGACCACACCCCGTCCAGCTGGTTGCGCCACCTCACCGAGGAAGGCATCGCCTGGCGCTGGCCCCGGGGCATCTCCAGCGAACTGCGCGCCCAGCTCGACAAGGAGCTGACCCTGATCAGCGAACTGGAATACGAAAGCTACTTCCTCACCGTGCACGACATCGTCCGCTTCGCTCGGGGGCAGGGCATCCTCTGCCAGGGCCGTGGCTCGGCCGCCAACTCGGCGGTGTGCTTTGCTCTGGGCATCACCGAAATCGACCCGGCCCGATCCAACCTGCTGTTCGAACGCTTCCTGTCCCGCGAGCGCAACGAACCGCCGGACATCGACGTGGACTTCGAGCACGAGCGCCGGGAAGAGGTCATCCAGTACATATTCAACCGCTATGGCCGCCGCCGCGCGGCACTGGCCGCGGTGGTCAGCAGCTACCACGCCGCTGGTGCCATCCGCGATGTCGGCAAGGCCCTCGGCCTGCCGCCGGATCAGGTGGATGCCCTGGCCCGCTGCTGCAACCGCTGGAGCGATCGTATTCCCGATGCCGAGCGCCTGCGGGAAGCGGGCTTTGAACCGGACAGTCCGGTACTGCACCGAGTACTGACCCTCAGCGGCCAGCTGATCGGCTTCCCCCGACATCTGTCCCAGCACCCCGGCGGCTTCGTCATCTCCGAGCAGCCGCTGGATACCCTGGTGCCGGTGGAAAACGCCGCCATGGAAGACCGCACCGTCATCCAGTGGGACAAAGACGATCTGGATGCGGTCGGCCTGCTCAAGGTGGATGTGCTGGCGCTGGGCATGCTCACCGCGCTGCGCCGCTGCTTCGATCTGGTCCGCCATTACCGCGGCCGGGAACTGACCCTGGCCACCATCCCCGCCGGGGATGAGCCGACCTACAGCATGATCAGCCAGGCCGACACCATAGGCGTCTTCCAGATCGAATCCCGCGCACAGATGAGCATGCTGCCCAGACTGCGACCCAGACGGTTCTACGATCTGGTGATCGAAGTGGCCATCGTCCGCCCCGGCCCGATCCAGGGCGACATGGTGCACCCCTACCTGCGCCGCCGAAACGGCGAAGAGGAGGTCAGCTATCCATCCCCCGCGCTGAAAAAAGTGCTGGAGCGTACTCTCGGCGTCCCCCTGTTTCAGGAGCAGGTCATGGAAATTGCCATAGTCGCCGCCGGCTACAGCGCCGGCGAAGCCGACCAGCTGCGCCGCTCCATGGCCGCCTGGAAGCGCAAGGGCGGGCTGGAGCCGCACCGGGAGAAACTCACCCAAGGCATGCTCGAGCGCGGCTATACAAAGGAATTTGCCGAACGCCTGTTCGAGCAGATCAAGGGTTTTGGCGACTACGGCTTCCCCGAATCCCACGCCGCCAGCTTCGCCCTGCTCACCTACGCCAGCAGCTGGCTCAAATGCCACGAACCGGCCGCCTTCGCCTGCGCCCTGATCAACAGCTGGCCGATGGGCTTCTACAGCCCCGACCAGATACTGCAGGACGCCCGCCGCCACGGCATCGAAACCTGGCCGGTAGACGTGCGCTACAGCGACTGGGACTGCACCCTGGAGCACGACCGCAAGGGCGAATACGGCATCCGCCTCGGCCTGCGCATGATCCGCGGCTTCCGCGAGGACGATGCCCACCGACTGGTTGCAACCAGACAACGGCAGGGCTTCACATCAGTAGAGGAGCTGGCCCTGCGCAGCCAACTCAACCGCCGGGCCATGGAACTGCTCGCCGACGCCGGCGCCCTGCGCGGCCTCGCCGGCCACCGCCACCAGGCCCGCTGGGCCGTCGCCGGTGTACAGGAACCACTGCCCCTGTTTACCGAAGCACCTGCCCAGACAGAGCAGGACGTAGCCCTGCCACTGCCCAGCGTCGGCGAAAACCTCATGGCCGACTACGCCCTGGTCGGCACCACCATGGGCCCACACCCCCTGCGCCTGCTGCGCAGCCAGCTCAAGGCCAGAGGCTGCCGCAGCTCAAAGCAGCTCAAGCAGATGAACGACAACAGCCACGTCAAGGTCGCGGGCCTGGTCACCGGACGCCAACGCCCCGGCACCGCCAGCGGCGTCACCTTCGTCACCCTCGAAGACGAACACGGCATGATCAACGTCGTCGTCTGGCGCACACTAGCCGAACGCCAGAGAAAGGAACTGGTGCACTCACAATTACTGCAGGTACAGGGCAAGCTCGAACACAAGGAAGGCATCCGCCACCTGATCGCCAGCAGCCTGACTGACCTCACGCCCATGCTGCAGGGGCTGGATACCAGAAGCCGGGATTTTCACTGACACCAGCGGGTCCCAACTGGTAGCCATGCGCCATACTTTTCGACTATGGTTGGGTCAGGCAAAGGACTGCGGTTATCCCCGCCCAGAGGCAAGGACAGCCATCAGTCTCTCCGAATTTTGATAAACCACCCAGGCCATGCCCGCCGAAAAGGGTAGGGCGGTAGCGTGCCTGGGGAGCGGATTTATCCAGTAGTAATGGATTGTGAAAAGACGCAGTCAAGCGAATACGGGTAAAGTTGGCATTGCGTTCGTAATCTATTGATTTTTATGGGTTTTATGGCAGGCATAGCTCTGGTTGAACCGGAGTTATACCGCAGTCATTGTTATGTATTAGTGCCGCATGCGGTCTAATCACTGTTAGGAATAGACATGGAAACCGATCTGCAGAACGTTGGTTTAGATGCAATTGGAATAGCCATCGAGAACGGAGAACTCGTGTTTGGCGAAGAATCGAAGGGCGTGGACTTCAATCGCGCCTGTGATCATATAGTGGTTTTGCTTCGCGATGCGGTTTCTTGCTTCGAGCGTGATTCCTATGGAACCGCGGTATTCCTGGCTATTACGGCAATCGAAGAAATCGCGAAAGCCGAAGTAGGCTTGTACCGCAGAGAAAAAAGTATCAAACCAATGAAACGAGGGAACGATAAGCTATTCAATCATGCGTCTAAACATCAAATGGCAATTCTTCCCACCGTATTTATGGGCAAGCGGCTAGAGGATGCGCTTGGGCAAGAGCGCTGTAAGGAGCTCCTGAAAGAGGCTGCAAATGGCGAATTTCGTACTCTTCGCGAAGATTCCCTTTACTTCAGCCGTTCTGATGGCCAATTCGTCACTCCGCGTGATTTGATCTCCAGAGGCAAGGCAAGAGAAATACTGCTGCTTGCCATTGAGGCTGGTGATGATCGGCTAGTGGGCTATACCGGACACACAGGGCTGATTGAGCAGCAGTTGAGTGAGCTGTTTGGTGCTGTACAAAATTCATAACAAGCCGCTCAAATTCGTTCCGGCCACAAAAATCGTGGCCTACACCGGACTCGCTATCGCTCGCCGTTTAGCGGGGCGTTAGGCAAGAGGAACATATGAGCGACTGGGACTTTCTGCACGATATGCATAATGAGGGTTTTAGCCCAGAGCAGATAGCGGATGCTGCTGCCTGTGGCTATAACCCTTGGGAGCATGGCGATTGGGATAACATCGAGGAGTTTATTGACGATGAAGCGGGCTGGGATTCTAGTAGTGAGCCAAAGAACCCTACGACTCTAGAGCTTTGGGAGTTGCTAGATGAATTGGTTGAAACCGCCCGAAATTACTTCGAAGTTACAGGTCGGCATCTGCCAATTTATGGAGAGCTTGGCGAGCTATACGGTGAAGCTAAATACGGAATCAAAAGGCATAAGCCTTATACACGAGGCTCCGATGGCAAATTGGGAAACGATTTCGTCGAAATAAAAACAATTAGCCCATTTAAGTCCGACAATGCCGTGCTAGTGAAGCGAGCCGGTAATTTCAGCAAACTTCTTATCGTGAAAATCAGCAAAGACTTCGAGTTTAAAGCAAAAATGCTCGATAGAAAGAGCTTTGGAAAGGGCACTGGCAAACACATTAAGGCCAAGTGGAGTGAATGAAATTGCCTAACAAGTACATGTTGGCGGACTGGTTTTCCGCTGCGCTCCAAACCAGCCGCAAATGTAGGCGTTATACAAAACCAGTAGAGAAGGCTGATGATTGCTAAATGGCTTACAAGAATATACGTCATGTTCGCTTGCCTTATGCTTTTCGGCCTGACAGGTCTGCTACTGGAGTCGTTGACGGTGAGCTTGCTTCCGTTTCTTGCGCTGCTGCTATGTGGTTATGTCGGATTGTTCACTCTTTGGTGGATGGGAAATCTTCATCAAAGGGTGTTGACGGAACAAGTAATAAAAGAGAGCTCGCGCAAAAAAATAATTGTCGGAGTTTGTATTGGGTCAATGGGCATTGTGGTGCCAGTAATCATTAACTTCAAATTTTTGGTTTTCGCTATTCCTTTAGGCATGCCCGCCATCTGCTTCGCAGCTTTCTATGCTATCCGCTGGAGAAGGGCACTAAAAATTGCATAACCAAGCCATTAATTTCGCGCACTTCGTGCGCCGGACCTCGTTTCACTCGGCCGCTTATGGTGGGCGTTAATTCCTAATTCAAGTTTTGAGTAAGTTCACGAAGGAAAGATCATGTCTCATGGAGTAACTCCTCCTCATCCCGAAAAGTTTTTAGAAGTAAGGTGCCAACAATATGAGGCTGAACCTTGGTTAGTTGCAATGTGTGCGGGATATGAACTTGGGGAGTGGAGAGGTGAGCAACTTGCAGAGCATGTAATGGAATGGTTGCCTGAATTTGCTTTGAAATATAGTGAATGGAAATCACTTGGCCCAGGCAACGCTGTAAAATTGATTAAGAAGGCGGCAAAAGCAATATATAAAACAGAGAAATATGGAAGTAGAGGTGAATTTGGTGAACTACTTCTTCACATTGTTATACGCCATGTATTTAGAACATTTCCCGCTATAAGTAAGATACATTATAAAGATTCAAGGAATGACACAGTAAAAGGATTTGATTGTGTTCACACAATTGCAAAAGAAGATAAGCTGGAACTTTGGCTAGGAGAGGTTAAATTTTATAAGGATATTGGGAGTGCAATTCGAGATGTCATAAAAGAATTAAATGACCATACGAAGCGTGACTATCTAAGAGATGAATTTTCAGCCATTACAAATAAAATAGATAAAAGCTGGCCTAGCTCAGATAAATTAAGCAAGCTTTTAGATAATAATACTTCACTAGATGAGATATTTGATTCAGTCACCATTCCTGTTCTTTTGTCGTATGATAGTGGCACTGTAAACAGCTATGATCGAGTTACAGATGACTTCAAGCGGGACTTTGCGTCTGAAGTAAACGAGCACTGGAATACTTTTAGAAGTAAAAACCTCCCAAAATCAGTCAACATAGTTCTAATTTTATTGCCCCTGAAGTCAAAGAAAGACCTCCAGGATAAACTTCATGGAGAGCTTCAAAGATGGAACTAGTAGAAGTTGAAAATCATCTTAAAGATGACGACTATATTTCAAGGAACTCATTCGAGCTTGCAAAAAATCTTTGTACTTTATACAACAATGCGGACTCCCAATCAGTGAGTAAAGTGCAAAATTTAGTGATAAGGTCGTTAGAAAAATATGAGTTGTTCGGTTCAAGCAAAATAATAATTGATAATTTGTTGAGGGAGTTAAAGCTATTCCCATACTTAAATTCAGATGAATTATCCCTTGCGGATGCATTAGCGTACTTTGCACATACAACAGACATTGGAAATGACTCAGAAGCTGTACTGCATGGCCCTCAGGCTGAAATTTTCTACAAGCTTTTGTCTGGAGTTAGTGTTGTTCTTAGTGCTCCAACAAGTTTTGGTAAAAGCTTGATCATTGATGCGGTAATAGCGAGTCAAAAGTTTAGCAATATAGTAGTTGTTGTTCCTACTATATCTCTAATAGATGAAACAAGACGCCGGCTTTCAAAGTTCAAAGAAAACTATAAGGTGATTACCCATTCCTTACAGGAAGCGTCTGACAAAAATATATATGTTCTAACTCAAGAGCGAGTGATAGAAGAAGATTTTGTTGGTGATGTTGATTTTTTTGTGATTGATGAGTTTTATAAATTAAGTACTTGGGCCGACAGTGGAAATAGGTGTGCATTGCTCAATGAGGCTTTTTACAGGCTTTATAAAAAATGCGAACATTTTTATATGTTAGGGCCAAACATAAATGGTGTGGCTGGTGAATTTGTTGAAAATGTAAAGTTTGAATTTGTCAAATACAATTACAATACAGTTGTTACTGAGATACATGACTTCACAGGCTCTGATAAAGAGGGCTCACTAATTGACATATGTGAAAAAGTCGAAGGGCCAACTATTGTATTCTCAAGTTCACCTGATAGAGCAAACAAAGCAGCTGAGTTAATCTATGAGAATATTAGAACAGAACCAGGCAATAAAGCTAGGGAGCTAGCGGCATGGGTTTCTGAAAATTATCATGAAGAGTGGATTCTTACCAAAGCACTAAAAAATGGTGTAGGCATTCACCATGCGAGAATTCCAAGAGGAATTTCTCAGTATATTGTTGATTTATTTAACTCGGGTGAAATCAAATATTTAGTATGCACGTCAACGCTTATTGAAGGTGTTAATACATCAGCAAAAAACATAGTCTGTTATGATGATTCGATTAACAGGAAGAAGCTAGATATATTTACATTTAATAATATCTCAGGAAGAAGTGGTCGAATGTTTAAGCATTTCGTTGGAAATGTGTATATATTATCTCCACCTCCAATAGATCAGCTCCCCCTTGTAGAGCTGCCTTTATACAATCAAGATGAGAATACACCTGACTCTTTGCTATTAAATATTGATGAAAATGACCTCACTGAAAAAGGCAAAGAGAAGATCAAGAAATACTACGAGCAAGATCATTTGTCGCTTGAAACAATAAGATTAAATAAGACGATAGATCCAAGTGATCAAGTCAACTTTGCTAAAGCTCTTGAGGCAAATTTTCAGAACTGGAGTCATATGCTGCTCTGGAGGGGATACCCTGACTATGAGCAGTTGTCCTTCATCTGTACACTGATTTGGAACAACTTTAATGGTAAAAGTCTTGGTAACAGAAGTATTAGCTCAGCTAAACAGCTTGCTTTCAAAATAAACCAGTTAATGTCTAAGCCCACTATCCATAACATAGTTAATGACAGGCTCAATTATAATGCAGACTCAGATATTACAAGCATAATTACGAAAGAGCTCGATTTTAAAAGGCTTTGGGCGAATTTTCACTTCCCTAGAATAATACGAGCAATTGAAACTATCACGAATGAGTACTTGAGAAAGCACAAAATTGATTACGAGTGCGAATACACAGCTTATGCCTCCTCAGTTGAGAACTATTTCTATGACTCATCCATAGTCGCTCTAGAAGAGTATGGGCTTCCAATAGAAATATCTGCATTAATTGAGGATTATCTGTCCACCGATGGAGACTTAGATGAAGCTCTAAATCGCCTATCAGCGGTTGACACTTCAAAAATAGAAGATCCTGTAATCAAAAGCTTCTTAGAGAGAGCCGCATACGGAATATAACAAGTGCATCCAGGTGACGCTTACGGCGCACCTGATGCAGGCGTTAAACGTCTATGACCTCAGCCCAGAAAGTTATGGTTAAAAACTGGGTCATCGGCTGCGTGTGGCTGGTGGCTGTCGCAGTGGTATTTCAGCTACCGCACGAGTATCGCCTGAAGACCGGTTTGGTCCTTGGGGTTTTGTTTTCGTTGTGGCCGCTGTTAAACCCTGAGATCAGGAATTGGAGAGGCTACGGAGCTGAGCAACAGTCGCTTGGGGATTTCATCGGTCGGCATGGCCTGCTGAAGCTGTGGATGGTTGGATATTGTGCGTTGGTTCTGCCATTTTTGATATATCGCATTGCCACGTTAGGTGGCGACAGCATCGGCAGTTACCTGCTTTGTTTTCTATTATTGGTCGGCCCACCTTTTCTGGTTTCCGAGTATGAGAGGTACCAGGCGGCAGGCTAAAAACGTTTAACAATTGCATTAAATTCGTTCCGGGCCGATGGCCCTCCACCGGACGGCTTTTTCTCCGCTTCGCTGCGCAAAAGCCGTCGTTTATGCAGGCGTTATACCGAGGAAGGAACAGCGAGGTGAGAACGATACTTCTTGGAAATGCCGGTGCTGGTAAAAGCACTCTCTCAAAGAGATTAATTGCCAAACAGCCAGCCGCTCGCCTTTCTCTTGATGAAGTGGCATTTCACAATGGGGCGCAGCGGCGCCCGATCCAAGATAGCATCGCGGATGTAAGGCTTTTTATTGCCCATAATGAGAGCTGGATAATTGAAGGCTGTTACGCAGACATCATCGAGCCGATTATGTGCGAGTGTGACGAACTCATTTTTCTGAACCCCGGAGTTGAGATTTGTATCGCTCATTGTCGCGCGCGCCCCTGGGAGCCAGAGAAATTCAGCTCGAAAGAAGAGCAGGATGAAAACTTGGAAAATCTAATCGAATGGGTAGCTGCCTACGACACCCGTTCAGACGAATACGGTCTCCGTCGCCATCGGGCGCTTTACGAGGCGTTCAAGGGGAAAAAGCGTGAGCTCAATCATCCGAGTGAGTATGAATCGGTATAACCATCGCAGGCACGGCGACGTCTTTTCCATGGCGGCTTCGCCCCCATTCCAAAGCCGCGCATGCTGCGGGCGTTAGGTTTAAGAGCTGAGAGGAAAAAATGGAACCAATTTTCGATAAAAGCTGCTCGCTAGTTGGATGGCTAAACCAAGAGCGAGGGTATGTATTCAATACTCGCATGCGATTTGTTGCATTTATAAGAGGTAACGGCTTATTTACAAACAAAAGTCGCCATATTGGATTTTTTATTAATGGAATCTTCAGGGACAAGCGTGCGGGTGCTGTGGCATTTTTGAGGGGTAGCTCGCCCGGTGCAACGCCAGCAACGCCTGCCACCCCAGCGACACCCGCCACTCCGGCAACACCTGCTACTCCAGCAACACCTGCCACTCCTGCAAGCCCAGCAAGACCTGCTGGTAGTTTTAGCTCCACAAGCTGGGAGGCATTAATAAATGGTCAATAAACCTAACCAAGCCATCAAATTCGCTCCCTTCGGTCGCCGGACACTCGTTCCTCGCGCCGTTTATGGCGGGCGTTAGTTCATCTACCATCAAGGGCAGTTCAGTAATGACCGAAGACTTAAAGCTGACAACTGAGGTCAAAAAACAGCATACGGTCCCTCGCTTCCTCCTCGATAATTTCGGGTTTGAGAAGGGGGGCAAGGCCAAAAAATTATATACCTACGATAAGCAGTCTGAGCGTTCCTATATCCAGTCTGTTTACGACGCATCTACACGTAATTCTTTTTACAATCTTGAAAACCATCCTGATAAGCATAGCTTGGAGCCTATATTAGGTGAAATCGAGTCAGAAGCATCATCTGCGATCAGGAAGGTCATCGAGGAAGAAAGTCTAAGCTCCTTAACTAACGACGAAAGGATACAACTAGCTGTATTTGTAGTTATTCAGAAGGCGCGAACATACCATGGTCTTCAGTCTATAAAAGCCCTTGTAACCGGTCTTGGTGATCGCTTACTGAACATGGGGGCAAAGCCTGAAGATCTTCCGAACCTGATAGGTAGCCAAGACCACTCAGATCTTAAAAATTTCTTTCTTGAGACGGTTTTGAAGCATGCAGACCACGCCGAACATATACTGAATAAAAGCTGGATTCTATACAAAACTAGCGAAAAAGATCCTTATTATATATCTGATAACCCAGTGACTCTGCATAACGATGTAGATATGGGATTTTGGGGAAATCTAGGCTTGGCCGTCCGAGGCATTCAAATTCACTTGCCTATATCAAGCAGGTTGACTCTCGCTTTCGTATGCCCGTCACATGAGCAGAGAGCGCTCCAAGCAAGAGAACAGTTGCAGTTTATTGTAGATCACGATATCAGTCAGTTTATACACGTAAAAAACCCAAAAATGATCGTTGACTATGCAAATGCGTTTAAAAAAGGTGAGGCCTTCATAACCACCTCTGATAACACGAAATTTTTGAATAGCTTACAGGTCAGGTTTGCAGAGCAGTACATATTTTGTGAAGAGGACAGGTTCGGCTTAGTAAAGCAAATGATAGAGGCGGATGATTCTTACAGAACGGGGTTGCGCCCGACTGTGAACTAACAAGGTGGTCAACGGGACGCCAACTACGCTGCGCTCCGTTGGCGCCCATTACCACTGGCGTTAATCAAAGCGGTATCTTTGCTACCACCTGTTTTCGGCATTTACCCAACCTTGATGCACTGCGCCAGCAGCTGCAGTCTGTTCCCCAGTTGCCGCCGGAGAAGGCGGTTCACTTTCTGGTCGGTCGCCAGGGGCAGGCGTGGCCGGTGCCGGACCGGCATGGCACCTATGTGCTGATCCTGTAGGACGATACGAACTTTCGTGCAGTCCATGGGCGCCGGATGGATACCAAGGCTGTGAAGGAACTGTTCATCAATCTTGTGGCCAACTCAGATGTACAGGCTCGCCCTAAGGTGGAAGTGATGCAGGTGACGCGCGAGCAGCGGCAGACCGAGTCCAATGGTGTGGTTGAGACCATCGCCTAAGTGGTCTGCTCCCTATGCACAGCGCAGGACGCTGTTCATGCTGTCTGTTGCTCCCTCCGCGACCGCCCAGGTTCAAGCTTAGGGTACTGCGTCTATTATTCGGGAGTGGAGATCGACGTTTCGCGCGGGGCGGTCTATGTATTGCTCAGGTGTCGGCGAGTTTGCCCTTGCGCGGTTGGGGGTGTAGTTTTGCCGGGTTGACCGGCGAGGTTTGATGTTTGATTCCAGTGCATCCGGATCGGTTTGATTCGGGAGCTGGAGCGCCTTGGGAAATGGATGCCAGCAGCCGACCATTTTGGAGTTCTAACATGCCTTCTTCCTCCGCTAGCGCTGATACCGCTGCACAGTTGGAACTTCGCTGGAGTGCTTTTGACAAGGCACTGGCGCTGGCGGGTTTTGCTCTGGATGGGCAGTTGATCTCCGCCAATGCCAAGTTCCAGGCATTGCTGCATTTGACCCCAGCGGATCTGGTGGGGCTGCAGCATGCCCAGTTATGCCCGGCGGGAATGGTTCAGACCCCGGAGTACGACGCCATGTGGCAGTCACTCTGTGCCGGTCACGAGTTTTCCGGGGTGGTGGAGCGTGTGGGCAGTGATGGCAATCATCGCTGGCTCGAGGCCCTGTATGCCCCGGTGCGGGACAAGCAGGGCGTTGTTACCCACATCATGATGGTCGCCACCGACGTTACCCAGAGCAAGCGCACGGAGCTGGCCCGGCAGGATCACCTGTGGCGCCTGTCACTGGTGGCTGACTCCACTGATGCGGCGATCCTGATCACCGATTCCAATTCCCGGGTGGTTTACAGCAACGGCGGCTGTCAGCGCATGTTCGGCTGGACTCTGAGTGAAATCCAGGACCACAAGTCACTGGAACTGTTGGCGCAGCAGACACCCGTGGAGCTGTTCGAGCGTGTGCGCGCCGATTTGCGCCGGGGCATTCCCGTCGAGATGGAAGAGGTGGTCACGGGCAAGGGCGGTCGGCGTTACTGGGGCAAGATCATCTGCAACCCGGTCATGGATGCCCAGGGGAAATGGGCGTACACGGTGCTGGTACTGCTGGATATCACCAAGACCAAGATCCACGAGGTGCTGCACCACCGTGCACTGCAGGCCATGTCCCATGACCTGCCACTGATGCGGGTGCTGGAGGTGGTGTGCGAGGAAGTGGAGCGTGTGGCGCCGGAGGTCTGCGCTTCCATTCTGCAGGTCGATGAACAGGGCCTGCTGCATCCGCTGGCCAGCCCGAGTCTGCCGTTCAGCTATTCCTCCCAGCTCGATGGTGTGGCGATCGGCCCGACGGTGGGCTCCTGTGGTACCGCCGCCTGGCGCAAGGAGCCCGTGCTGGTGACGGACATCGAGACCGATCCCTTGTGGGCCGATTTCAAGGCGCTGATCCGGCCGCTGGGCTACAAGGTCTGCTGGTCGACGCCCATCCTGCAGAAAGACGGCAAGGTGCTGGGTACCTTCGCCTTCTATTACAAGGAAAACGGCCCCTTCGTGGCCTCCAGTTTCCATCAGCAGCTGGTGGAGGCGTGTACGGACCTGTGCGCCCTGGCCATGGAGCGGGAACAGGCGCGCCAGCGGATCAAGGAGCTGGCCTACTATGACGCGCTCACCGGTTTGCCCAATCGCCGTCTGCTGGAAACGCAGATCGCGCAGCTGCTGGACACTGCACAGCAGACCGGCCAATACGTCGCCATCCTGTATCTGGATCTGGATCTGGACCGGTTCAAGAATATCAATGACTCCTTCGGCCATGCCGATGGGGATGCGCTGTTGCGTGAGGTGGCCGCTCGCATCAGGAATCTGGTGCGTAGTGGCGGCGTGGCAGGGCGCCTTCACGGTGACGAGTTTGTGGTGGCGTCGTTGCTGGATGCCGAGGAAAAAGTCAGTTCCCTGATCGAGCGCTGGCAGGCCCATCTGATGCGCCCGCTGCAGCTGCCCCAAGCCCAGGTGGATCTGAGCGTCTGCGTGGGCGTGGCCATGTATCCGCAGGACGGCAACGTCATTACCAGCTTGCTGCACCGGGCCGAGATGGCCATGCATCAGGCCAAGAGCGGCGGGACCGGGCGGGTCGGGTTCTTCAGTCTGTCGCTGAGCCGCGCTGCCGAGGAGCGCCTTGCCCTGGAGATAGCGCTGCGGGAGGCGCTGCAGAGCGGTGGTCTGGAGCTGTATTACCAGCCACAGATCGAACTGGCGGTGGGGCGCCTGCACGGGTTCGAAGCCCTGGCGCGCTGGCAGCATCCGACCCTGGGGACGATTCCGCCTGACCGCTTCATACCCCTGGCCGAGGAATGCGGTCTGATCGGCCCCCTGAGCCGCTGGGTGCTGGAGCAGGCCTGCGGGCAGCTGGCGCAGTGGCGGCGGGAGGGGCTGGCCGTGCCTGCGGTGGCGGTCAATCTCTCGGCCTCCAACTTTCACAACCTGGAGCTGCCGACTCTCGTGGAGCAGATACTGGAACGCCACGGGCTGCAGCCATCGGACCTGTACGTGGAGCTGACCGAAAGCACCCTGCTGGAAGACCACAGCGCCACCCTGCAGACGATCGAGCGGCTGCATGACCTGGGTGTGCGTTTGTCCCTGGATGACTTCGGGACCGGCTACTCCAGTCTGAGCTACTTGAGGCGTCTGCCCATCACCGAACTCAAGCTGGACCGCAGCTTTGTCGCTGATCTGGAGCATGCCCCCATGGCCCGCTCACTGAGTGCTGCCATCCTGGGAATCGGCACCAGCCTGGGCCTGACCGTGGTTGCCGAGGGGGTCGAGACCGTAGCGCAGAAGGATATCCTGCAAGCCCAGGGCTATCCGGTGGTGCAGGGGTACTGGTTCGCCAAGCCGATGCCGCCGCAGGCGCTGCCCGCCTGGATGGCAGAGCAGGGCATGAACAGAGCGCAGCAGGTATAGCCGGGAAGCACCTGTTGAGCCAGGGGACAGGGCGATGGAATGCAGCCATTGGCGAAGGTGTGCTTCCCCAAGTTCCCTTAATCAAGCGGCCGCTTTAATATGCTGAATCAGACACTCTGATACTCAGTGTTGATTAAGACTACAGGCGTCAATAGAACAAGAGGTCACAATGGAAGTGAAGCATTCAGGGGTAGGGATCGCGTCGTTTGTTACAAGCATAGTCGCAGGGGTTCTCATCTTCCTGCTGGTCATAATTGCCGGGGTCCTGGAAGTGTCGACACCCGGGGGAATGGATGAGGAATCCATTGCCGCCGTTCTCATTGGTCTTTTCCTGTTCGCTTTCCTGGGTGCCGAGCTCCTGGCACTTGGGTTGGGTATAGGTGGCCTCATTCAAAAGGATCGCAAGAAGATTTTTGCCATCCTGGGAGTCGTGTTCTCGGCTACGGCGCTGCTGATCACGCTTTTCATTCTCTTCCTCGGGCTGGCCATGGGCTGAGATTCACACCAGCCTGCGTACTAATGGCGGCCATTCGGGCATTCCGCGTAACGAGCGTAAGGGCTCCCCTTGCCTGGTATACAGCTCCGGCGGTTCGCCACTCAGCTTCACGTCAGACGGCAGAGTGCCCCGCTGCCTTCTGATCAGCTAACCTCGGGGAAAAAAGGAAATGGTATGAATTGGTATATGGAAGTATTGAAAAACTATGCGGGATTCAGCGGACGGGCCAGAAGAAAGGAGTACTGGTACTTCGTCCTGTTCAATACCATCATCAGTATTGTTCTGGCTTTCTTCGACGGTATTACCGGTACTTTCAGCGAGGCAACGGGAATGGGCTTGCTGGGTGGAATATATGCATTGGCCGTTTTGATTCCCAGTCTGGCCGTATCAGTACGCCGGCTCCATGATACTGACCGCAGCGGCTGGTGGCTGCTGATTGCACTGGTTCCGCTTATCGGTGCAATCGTACTGCTGGTGTTCCTGGTACTGGACAGCAATTCCGGACAGAACCAGTACGGAGCCAATCCGAAAGACGTGATTGCCTGACAAGGCGCTGCAGCGGGCGGGCGTATGCCCGCCGCTGACCGGGGGACGAGGAATGGAGTACCGGATCAACCAGCCAATCAGCCCTGACCAGTTCATTGATGTGCTGACACGATCCACTCTGGCCGAGCGGCGGCCGGTGGATGACAAAGAATGCATTGAAGGCATGCTCGAGCATGCCAACCTCACTGTTACCGCCTGGGATGGAGACAAGCTGGTCGGCATCGCCCGCTCGATGACAGACTTTCACTACGCCTGTTATCTGTCGGACCTGGCGGTGGATGTTGCCTACCAGCACAGCGGTATCGGCCGGGAACTGATCCGCCAGACCCAGCGTGCACTGGGCCCACGTTGCAAACTCCGCCTGATCAGTGCCCCCGCGGCCGTGGGCTATTACCCGAAGCTGGGGTTTGTTCGTAATGAACAGTGCTGGGAGTTGGCGCCGTCGTCATTGCTTTGATTGCCTGACCATTTCCCAACCGTACAGCCTGACCAGGAGCACAATCGAATGTACGTCCCCAAACACTTCCGCGAGGAAGACCAGAACAGGCTCCTGCAATACATAGATAACTACAGCTTCGGCATGTTGGTAGTGGCTGACGAAGCGGGAATCGAGGTCAATCATGTTCCCTTTCATCTGATCCGTGGCGGCGAAGACGCTGTTGGATACCTGCAATGTCATCTGGCCCGTGCCAACCCGATCTGGCGCCGGGTGCAGGGCGGAGCGTGGGTGCTGGCGGTGTTTCAAGGGCCGAATGCCTACATATCGCCTTCTTGGTATCCAACCAAGGCAGAAACCGGCCGGGTTGTTCCGACCTGGAACTACCTGGCCGTCCATGTGCAGGGAGCGGCACGGATCGTGGAGGACAGCGACTGGCTGGCGCGCCATGTGAGAGACCTGACAGATCGGCATGAAGCGGCCATGGACGCCCCGTGGTCGGTAGATGATGCTCCTGCCGAGTTTACGGAGCGGTTGCTCGATGCGATCGTGGGTGTGGAGATAACAATCGAAACCCTGACTGGAAAGCTGAAGGCCAGCCAGAATCAGCCTGAGAGAAACCGGGAAGGTGTCAGACGTGGCTTGGAGAGCTCTGATGGGTCGCAGGCGCAGGCAATGGCACCATTTCTTGAATCCACACGCCCTGCTGATCGGTAGGCGGTTACTGAATAAGGGCTACATAGGTGTTTGAGTCGATAATGCTTTTGATCCTGGCTTCGCTATATGTAGTCTGGAGCAGGCATGAGTCATTCGAGGCTAGTGCCGTTTTTGCGATAATTTTCTCAGCAATCTATCTGACGACTTATCTGTTTATCCCGCCGGTGTTAAAGGTAACCTCCATGCGGCTGGGGTTGCTGTTCGGCTACGTGCCGCTCGTGTCCCTCGCCGCTGTTCTCTTTCCCGAACTCAACCCAAGCTCACCGGTTCCAGTTACTCGATTCCTGGGGTGGGTTGGGCTGGTCGTTGTGTTTCTGATCTTGTGTGTGATGAAAATATTTGTTTGGTAGGCATACTTCGACCAACGAGGACAATTAACGTGAATAAAGAACCGTATCTGGCTGAGATCGAGCGCCGTCTGCGCCGTTACTTTTCTGCCTCACGGGATGGCTACAAACCGCCAGCTGAGGATCGCCATCGTCTGGAAGGATTTATGCAGGGTGCGGTTTTCATGGGGTTTGCCACCAGTGCGGAGCTGGGCAGGGTGATGGAGCGTATTCACTTCGATGTGTTCGGCAAGAGCATCGAGGAACGGCGCCAGGAGGGTGAGGCACGTTGGCAGGAGTCTGTGATCAATTACGATCGGTATGACCAGCCGGCCTATGAGCGCAGCGGGCGTTCGCAGCCGGACATGTGAATAGGAAGATCAGGGCATGTATCGTTGGGTTGGACTGTTATTGCTGATAACTACCTTCGCCGCTAACGGCCAGGAAAGCTGTCGCGATTCTGTTGCAGATGCCAGTCTGCCCGCCGCTCAGGCGGCTGAAGGGCAGACTCTGCTGCTCGCCGGGAAGGGGAGGCTGGCGCTTGATCTCGGCAAGTCGGCGGAGACCATTGCTCATCTTCCGGAAATGCTGATCGTCAAATTCGCCGATGGCGCTACGCTGTCCCATCGCTGGATGGCGCCGTCGGAGCTCCGTGAAGACCAGTCCAGTGATCTCCCCTTTGTGGACTTCGTACGTCTGGTATTCAGAGAAGATGTGTCTGACGCCCCCAGTGCTGATCGGGCAGAGGCTGATGCGGTATGGAGCGCCATGGTGTCCGGCTGCATAGATGCCAGGCATTACCAGCTTGCCGGTACGGACCTTTTCACCTACTCGCAGACGCGAGCCGGTGGTGAGCGCTACCACGCCTTTTTCATTCTCGACGACGACCTTGTTCATTACCTCGATGTTGCTGGCAGTGATTCTCTTGCCGATGCGCTGTTGGCTGGCCTGAGGATACGGGATCGAGCCGGGCCATAATTCCTGTCTCCCGGAGCACCCCATTTTCCTCCTTACATCGCCACCTTCCGCACATTCCCCTGCGGCAGCCGCGCCGTATATCTGCCCTTCTCATCCCGCTCTACATAGGCCACGGCAATGTCCCTGTCGTGGGTGAATACCAGTCTGCCGTTGCGTGCGACCATGTCGTTGAGCAGGGCTTCCTTTTCTTCGATCAGGGTTTCGGGGAAGCGGTCGTAGCCCATGGTGATGGGCAGGTGCAGCCAGGGGGCGCCGGGGATGAGGTCGCCGGGGAAGACTACCGGGCCGTCGGGCATGTTGAATTCGGGCAGCATCAGGCCGGGGGTGTGGCCGTCGCTGAAGCTGAAGCGCCAGTCCTTGCCCAGGGTGGGGGACTGCTGGCCGTCCTTGATCAGTTCCACCCGACCGCTGGCATTGAGCAGGTTGATCAGCTGGGGGATGAAGGACGCCTGGTCCCTTGGGTGGGGGCGGCGGGCGCGGGCCCAGTGGCGTTCGCCGATGATGAAGGTGGCGTTGGGGAACAGCAGTTCCGGTTCCTTGCCTTCCTCCCAGGCGGTGAGCAGACCGCCGGCGTGGTCGAAGTGCAGGTGGGTGAGCACCACCACGTTAATGTCGGTATGGCTGAGGCCGACTTCCTTCAGGCTGTCGAGCAGGACGTGATTGTCCTCGACCACGCCGTAGCGCTCTTTCATCTGCGGTGAGAAGAAGGCACCTATGCCGGTCTCGATGAGGATGTTGCGGTCATCCTCCTGCACCAGCAGGGCCCGGCAGCTGAGAGCGATGCGGTTCTGCTCGTCGGTGTCGACCCAGCGGGACCACAGGGCCTTGGGGGCGTTGCCGAACATGGCGCCGCCGTCCAGGCGCTGGCTGTTGCCTTCGAGGGTGGTGAAAGTACGCATTGGGGTTCTCCTTGGCCGGCCGCCGGGCTAACCCAACGGCCGGGGCGTGTTACAGATTGAAGGTATAGCCGATGATCAGCCGGTTCTCGTCCATATCGGTGGCGTAGTTGCTGCGATAAGTCGCGTTGCGCCAGTGCAGGGACAGGTTCTTCAGCGCGCCGCTCTGGATCACGTAGACCAGATCGGTGTTGCGTTCCCATTCCTTGCCGCGGCCACCGGCATGCTCGATGTTGTGGCCATGGGTGTAGCGGTTCATCAGCTTCAGACCGGGCAGACCCAGATCGGCGAAGGAGTAGTCATGACGCACCTGCCAGCTGCGCTCGTCGCGGTTGGCGAAGTCCTGGATCTGCACCAGGTGGGCGAGGAAGGGGTCGGTGCCGTTGATGTAGGCAAAGCCGGTGTCGCCTTCCATGTGCTGGTAGCTGGTGCTGAAGCGGTGCATGCCGGCCTGGTAGCTCAGGCCCAGGCTGGTCATGCGGTTGTCGATGTTGCTGCGCCCGGCGTCGCTGGAGTCGGCATGACGCAGATCCAGATTCAGGCGGTGACCGTTATCCAGCTGCCAGCTGTGACCCAGGGTCAGATAGTGCTGGCGGTAAATGTCCTCCAGCTCGCCGACGTGCCAGCTGACCTTGGTCTGGTCACTGGCTTGCCAGCTCAGACCGACAAAGTCGAAGGTGCTGGCGTCGATGCCGGCGGCGTTGAGCTGCACGTTCCGCGCACCGCCCATGACCGGGGTCATGCGCTCATGGTTGGAGGAATCGCGCAGGTTGATCCGGTCGAAGCGGCCCAGGTCCAGCTTGAGGGGCGCTGACGGATCGCTCTGCAGCCAGGCGCCGCGAAAGGTCTGCGGCAGCAGGCGGGTGTCGTTGTGCATGGCCAGCGGCAGGGACGGCAGCAGGGTGCCCAGGCGCAGTACATGGCCGTCCAGACGCAGGCGGGCGGTCAAGCCCAGCTCGCCGTACTCGTCCATGGCGCGGCCGTCGCTGGTGCTGCGCTTGAGAATGCCGGTACCGCTGCGCTCGGGGCTGGAGTCCAGCTTGATGCCGAGCAGGCCGATGGCATCCACACCCAGGCCAAGGCGGCCGGGGGTGAAGCCGGAGTGCCATTCGGCGCGCATGCCCTGGGCCCATTCGTCGGCCTTGCTCTGGGTCGCCGCCGCGTGGCGGAAGTCGCGGTTGAAGTACAGATTGCGCAGGCTGAGGCTGGCGCTGCTGTCTTCGAAGAATTCGGCCTGGGCGGGCAGGGTGCCGAGGCCGCCGCCGAGCAGGGCGGCAGCGATGGCGATGCCTTTGGTCAGGTTGAGTCGGTTCATTGTGCGCCCTCCTGGCTGGTGGTCTTGACGTCGCTGACGCTGCGGAATTTCAGCAGGTGGGTGCGTTCCACCAGGATGTACAGCACGGCTCCGGCGGCCAGGCCCCAGCCCGCGCCGTAGACTGCCAGTACCACGCCCATGGTGCCGGCGATGCCGCGCTCGGTGTTGTTCTGCAGCTGCTCGAAGCCGACCATCAGGCAGATGTAGCCGGTGAGGATCAGCGTCAGCGACAGGGCGATCGGCAGTACCGGCTGGAAGAAGCTCACCAGCGGCAGGATGAACAGCGCCAGGAAGCCGCTGATCCAGAAGGTGCCGGCGCCGCTGTAGATGGAGTCCATCGCCTGGCGACCGTACTTGTAGCGCTCGGCCATGGTGGCGGCTACAGCCGTCCACAGCGGCCCGGCCAGACCGGGGTAGGGCGCAAAGAAGGCGTGCAGGGCGTTGCGGATGGCAGTAACCAGATGCACGCGGTCGATGTTGTTCTCGATCACCTCGTCGGTGCGCAGCTCATCGGCGCGCTGCATCAGCGACTGGCCGACGATGATGTCGCCGAAGGCGATCACGTAGGCGATCACTGCGGTCGGTACCGCCAGCATGAACACCTGGGCATCCGGGAAGCCGACCTTGAAGGGCAGGTAGTTCCACATTTCGCCGAAGGCAGGCGCAGTGATGCCGAACTGGATGTCGGGCATGGCGTACTCGCCGGTGGCGATGCCGACGAAGATGGCGATCAGGATGCCCGGCACCATGCCGTAGTTGACCACCTTGCGGGCCAGCGGGAAGCGCTCGGTCAGGCCCTGGAAGGACACCGAGAACATCAGGTACAGGCAGATCAGGCTGCCCAGCACCAGGGACACCGGGGTGTTGGCCAGCCGGCCGCCAGCGTCGATCTCACCGATCAGCGCGGCGATGCCGGCACCGATGATGATGCCGCCCTTCATCGAGTTGGGGATCAGCCGCACCAGCACGGTGCCGAGCCGGGTGATGCCGAGGAACAGGAAGATCACGAACACCAGGAACTGCAGAGCGAACAGCGCCTGGATGGCCTCCGGCCCCGGTTCGAAGTTGCCGAGAAACAGCAGCACCACCGGAATGCCCGGGGTGATCCAGCCGGGGACGAAGGGCACCCCGAGCAGGGCCGGCAGCATGAAGCCGACGCCACACACCACCACATAGGCCAGGGCGACCTCGTAGGGCAGGCCCAGGTAGGTCTGCAGCAGGGGAATCATGCCCAGACTGACCACGAACATGATCAGCGCCTGGAGCATTTCGGCCGCTTCCCAGCGGTAGTGGATGAAGGGCAGGCGGATCTTGAAGGGACCGCAGGGCCAGTGGGGTTGCTCTGCGCCGTGGGCGCGCTTGTAGACTTGCATGTAAACACTCCTCTGGCCGAACGCCGGGTGCAGGGCAGGAGCGCCCGGCCTGACGGACGTCGGCTTATTGTTGTTGTGAAACAGGAAATGTTGCCGCGGTACGGCGATTGGCCGCCCGCCACCCCGCAGCGCGGGCTGCGGGGTATTCAGGTGTTCAGCGGATCAGCTGGCCTGGCGTTGGCTGGCCCATTCGCGCAGAACGTACTTCTGGATCTTGCCGGTGGAGGTCTTCGGCAGCTCGAGGAAGACCACGTCCTTGGGCACCTTGAACCCGGCCAGATGCTCGCGGCAGAAGCGCATGATGTCCTGCTCGCTGACCCGCTGGCCGGCCTTGAGGGTGATGAAGGCGCAGGGTGTTTCGCCCCACTTGTCATCCGGCTTGGCGACCACTGCGGCCTCCAGTACCGCCGGGTGCCGGTAGAGCACGCCTTCGACCTCGATGGTGGAGATGTTCTCGCCACCGGAGATGATGATGTCCTTGAGGCGGTCCTTGATCTGCACGTAACCGCCCTCGTGCCACACACCCAGGTCGCCGGTATGGAACCAGCCGCCCTCGAAGGCTTCGGCGGTGGCGGTCGGGTTCTTCAGGTAGCCCTTCATCACGGTGTTGCCGCGCATGAAGATCTCACCGATGGTCTGGCCGTCCTTCGGCACCGGCTGCAGGGTCTTGGGATCGGCGACCATGACCCCTTCCAGGGTCGGGTAGCGCACGCCCTGACGGGATTTGATCTCGGCGCGCTCCTCCAGCGGCAGCTCATCCCACTCGCTGTGCCAGGCACAGATGGTCACGGGACCGTAGGTTTCGGTCAGGCCATAGACGTGAGCCACCTTGATGCCCATTGCCTCGACCGCGCCGATGACCTTGGCCGGCGGCGCTGCGCCGGCGACCATGGCGTGGACCGGATGGTCGATGGCGGCCTTGGCTTCCGGAGGCATGTTGACCAGCGCGTTGAGCACGATGGGGGCGCCGCACATGTGGGTGACCTGCTCGTCGTGGATCAGGTTGAGGATCTTCTGCGGGTCGACCCGGCGCAGGCACACGTGCACACCGGCCATGGCGGTGACTGTCCAGGGGTAGCACCAGCCGTTGCAGTGGAACATCGGCAGGGTCCACAGGTAGACGGGGTGCTGACCCATGTTCCAGGTCATCTGGTTGCCCATGGCGTTGAGGAAGGCGCCGCGGTGGTGATAGACCACACCCTTGGGGTTGCCGGTGGTGCCGGAGGTGTAGTTGAGGCTGATGGCGTCCCACTCGTCATCCGGCAGTTGCCAGGCAAATTCGGGATCGCCCTCGGCGAGGAAGGCTTCGTAGTCCAGCTCGCTGGTGGGCTGACCTTCGCCGTACTCGGGGTCGTTGACGTCGATCACCAGCGGCGGATGGTCGAGCATGCCGATGGCCGAGTGCACTATGTCATGGAATTCGCGGTCGGCGATCAGCACCCTGGCTTCGCCGTGCTGCAGCATGAAGGCGATGGCCTCGGCGTCCAGGCGCACGTTCAGGGTGTTGAGCACCGCACCGATCATGGGCACGCCGAAGTGGGCTTCGAGCATTTCCGGAATGTTGGGCAGCAGGGCGGCGACGGTGTCGCCCTTGCCTATGCCGCGATTCTTCAGGGCGGAGGCCAGGCGACGGCAACGGGTGTAGGTCTCGGCCCAGTTGCGGCGCACGGCACCATGTACCACGGCGGGATAGTCGGGATAAACACTGGCGGTGCGCTCGATGAAGGTCAGCGGCGACAGGGCAGTGTGGTTGACGGCGGTGGCCGGCAGGCCTTCCTGAAAGATGGACATGGCACTTATCCTGTATGGCGTTTTATTAGCTCTTGTTTAGAAAGAATGCCATTATCGAGACGGCATCCTTCCGGTTCTTGGGGTCTTTTATAGGCTATCCGTTAACAGATTGGAAGTATTACTAAGGTGGTATAGTAGTTATCCTATAAGGTGATGCATGCCTGATAAGAATAAACACGCCGCCCCAGCACGAGGCTGGTGGCTGCCCGCTGCAGACCCCCAGCCGGCGGTGGTGCTGGACGGCCGTGCCCGTCTGTGTGACTGGAATCCAGCCATGCATGCCTGGCTCAGCGCCGGGCTGGCGCCCGATCTGCTGCTGCCGAAAAACCTCGCCCATCTGGTTCAGGCGGTGCTGGAACAACAGCGTGCCATCGAGGATGTGCGCGTGGCGGTGCCCGACGGACGGCAGCTGCTGTGGAGCTTCTTTGCCCTCGGCGACGGCCATGTGCAGGGGCGTGCCCGGGATGCCACCGAGACCCTGAGTACCTTTCAGCAGGCGCAGCAGGCGCGACGGCTGTATCGTCTGATCATCGAGAACACCACCGACCTCATCTCCCGGCACACACCTGGCGGCGAATTCCTCGACGCCTCCCCGGCGGCCTGGGCTCTTCTGGGCTACTGGCCGGAGCAGTTGCGCGGCACCCGCATCCAGGAGCTGATTCACCCCCAGGAGCGTGATGAACTGGTGCAGCGCTATTCCCGGGCGCTGGAGCAGGACGGCTACCTCACCCTGAGTTACCGCATCCGCCACAGGGACGGCCATTACCTGTGGTTCGAGACCGCCAGCCGGGCCATTCGCGAGACCTATACCGGCAGTGTGGTGGAGGTGGTCAGCGTGTCCCGGGACATCACCGAACGGGTGCGCAGCGAGGAGCACAACCGGCGCCTGCAGGAGGAGCTGACCCATGCCACGCGCCTGGCCACCCTCGGCGAGCTGGCCTCGGGCATCGCCCATGAGATCAATCAGCCGCTGGCGGCCATCGTCAATTACGCCAGCGCCAGTCAGCGGTATCTCACGGCACTGCAGGCCGATTCCGAGCTGGTCCAGCGCCTGAACCTGGGGCTGGAGCGCATCAACAGTCATGCCCAGCATGCCGCCGAGGTGATCAAGCGCCTGCGCGCCTTTCTGCGCAAGGGGCCGCGCAAGGCGCAGCGCATCAATCCGGCGCAGTTGGCAGCCGATGCGCTGCGACTCTGCGCCTGGGAGGCCCAGCAACAGCAGGTGGAGATCATCCAGCAGATACCGGCCGAACTGCCCGATGTGCACGTGGACCCGGTGCTGATCCAGCAGGTGCTACTCAACCTGCTGCGCAATGCCATCGAGGCCAATCAGGAAACCCACCCGGACTGGCCCTCGCGGATCTGGCTGACGCTGAGCGGGGACGAGCGCCGGGTGCATCTGGAAGTCACCGACCAGGGGCCGGGACTGGCCCCCGAACAACAGGCCAGCCTGTTCACGCCGTTCTTCACCAGCAAGGAAGACGGCCTGGGACTGGGGCTGTCCATGAGTCAAAGCATCATCGAGGGCTTCGGCGGCGGGCTGGAAGCGCGCCCGGCCGAGACCGGCGGCCTGTGCCTGCATGGCTGGCTGCCTGTATTGCCCGCACAGGAACAGGTAACGGAGAAGTGAATATGGAGATGCATCCGCAGCGCGTGTATGTGGTGGACGACGATCAGGGCATGCTGGAGTCCACCGTCTGGCTGCTGGAATCGGTAGGTCTGCAGGCGGTGCCCTTCACCTCCGGCCAGGCCTTTCTCGACAGCTGCAGCGAAGACATACCGGCCTGCGTACTGTTGGATATCCGCATGCCCGGCATGGGCGGGCTGGCGGTGCAGGACGCCCTGCGCGAGCGCGGCAGTCAGCTGCCGGTGATCTTCGTCAGCGCCCATGCCGATGTACCCATAGTGGTACGCGCCTTCCGCGCCGGGGCGGTGGACTTCATCGAAAAGCCCTACAACGAGCAGCTGCTGCTGGACAGCGTGCAACGGGCCCTGCGCCAGCGTGCGCGTCCCGCCGCCGCAGGGCCACAGGCGAGCGAAGTACAGCAGCGCCTGGATCAGCTCACCCCACGGGAGCGGGACGTGCTGCTGCCGCTGGTGCAGGGCCGCAGCAACCGCGAGATAGCCGAGCAGCTGGGCATCAGCGTCAAGACCGTGGATCTCTACCGCTCGCGGGTGATGAAGCGCATGCAGGCCGACAGCCTGCCGGCACTGGTAGGAATGTGTATCGGAGTGGGGTTGGTGGAACCCTTTACCCTGCAGCCACGCTGAGGATCGGGCCGATGGACCGGGCAACCCTTGCGGTTGCCCGATATGCGTTTACAGCGGGTAGTTCTTCAGCTCCCGGGCGATCAGCAGGCGCTGGATTTCGCTGGTGCCTTCGTAGATCTGGGTGATGCGCGCATCGCGGTACAGCCGTTCCACCGGGTAATCCTCCAGATAGCCGTAGCCGCCGTGGATCTGCACGGCGTGGGAGCACACCTGCTCGGCGATCTCGCTGGCGAACAGCTTGGCCTGGGAGGCTTCCGACAGGCAGGGTACACCCTCGGTACGCAGGCGCGCGGCGTGCAGGATCAGCAGGCGTGCGGCGTTGATGCGGGTGTGCATGTCGGCCAGCATGTTGGCCACGCTCTGGTGCTCGGTCAGGGGGACACCGAACTGGGTGCGTTCGCGGGCGTAGGTCAGCGCCGCCTCGAAGGCCGCACGGGCGATACCCACGGACTGGGCGGCGATGCCGATGCGGCCGCCTTCCAGGTTGGACAGGGCAATGGCCAGACCCTTGCCGCGGGGGCCGAGCAGGTTGGCCTCGGGGATGCGGCAGTTGTCCAGGGTTACGGCGCAGGTGTCCGAGCCGCGGATGCCCATCTTGTGTTCCATGCGTTCGATCTTGAAGCCCGGGGTGTTGGTGGGGACCAGGAAGGCCGACAGACCTTTCTTGCCCAGTTCCGGGTCGGTCACCGCGAAGACGATGGCCAGGTGCGCGCGTTTGGCGTTGCTGACGAACTGCTTGGCGCCGTTGAGCACCCACTCGCCGTTTTCCAGTACCGCGCGGGTGCGCAGGTTGTTGGCTTCTGAGCCAGCCTGGGGCTCGGTCAGCGCGAAGCAGCCGATCTTGCGGCCGGCGGCCAGCTCCGGCAGCCAGGCTTCCTGCTGTTCGGGGGTACCGAAGTTGAGCAGGGGGCCGCAGCCCACGGAGTTGTGGATGCTCATCATGGCGCCGGTAGCGCTGCAGCCGGCGGCGATTTCCTCGACCGCTAGGGCGTAGGCGACATAGTCGACGTAGCTGCCGCCCCATTCCTCGGGTACCACCATGCCGAGCAGGCCGAGTTCGCCCATCTGGCTCACCACGGCATCGTCGATCCAGCCGGACTTGTCCCACTCGGCGGCCCGGGGAGCCAGCTCGCTCTGGGCAAACTGGCGGGCCATGTCGCGGATCATGCGTTGATCTTCGTTGAGTTCGATATCGTGCATTTATCTGTCTCCCTCAGACCTGGCCTGGTTCAAAGCCGGCAAAGAATTCCGTAACCCGGGCCGGGCTGACTTCTTCCAGGGTGGGGGGATTCCACCTGGGGTTCTTGTCCTTGTCGATGATCAGAGCGCGGACGCCTTCCATGATGTCGCCTTTGGCGAACCATTGGGCATCCAGGTGCAGCTCCAGCGCAAAGCAGTCGGCCAGGCTCAGTTCGCGGCCCTGACGCAGCAGCTCCAGGGTGACGTTCATGGCCAGCGGCGACTTGCTGTCGATAGCGGCCAGGGTGCGTTCGGCCCAGTCCTGGTAGGCGGGGCAGTCTTCTGCGGCCAGCGAGGTGCGGATGCGTTGCATGTCCGGTTGGCTGAAGTGGTGATCGATCGCCGAGCGCATGGCCTTGATCTCCGAGCCGGGGATCTTCTGCGATGCGCGTTTGCGCAGCAGTGTATCCAGATCGCTGGCAGGTTCGTCGGTCCATTGCATGCTATCGAGCGCCTGATCCAGCTCGCCAAGCAGCTCGCTGCCGAGGCAGTGGTCGGCCAGACCGCAATACAGTGCATCGGCGGCGCGGATGTGCGAGCCGGTGATGCCCAGGTACTGGCCGATGGCGCCTTCCAGGCGGGGCAGGAAATAGCTGCCGCCGACATCCGGGAAGTAGCCGATTCCGGTCTCGGGCATACCCATTCTTACCCGTTCGGTGATCACCCGGTGGGATGCGGCCTGGGCCAGACCCATGCCGCCACCCAGCACGAAGCCGTCCATCAGCGCCAGGACCGGTTTGGGATAGGCGTGGATCAGCTGATCCAGCGCGTATTCCTCGCGGAAGAAGGTCATGTACATGCCGTCGCCGGCCAGGTAGCTGTCGTACAGGCCGCGGATGTCGCCGCCGGCGCAGAAGGCCTTCTCGCCATTGGCGCGCAGTACCACCGCCTTGATGCCATCGTCCTGCAGCCAGACGTCCAGCTGACTGCGCAGCTGGCGCACCATGTCCAGGTTCAGAGCGTTGAGTCCGGCCGGCCGGTTCAGCGTCAGGTGACCGACGCTGTTGCGCACCTCGACCAGTACAGTCTGCTCGCTCATTTGATTGCTCCGTTGTACAGCTTGATGATCGCCGAGAAGTCCAGCGCGCCGTTACCCTGACTGCTGAAGGTCTGGTACAGCTGCTGGGCCAGGCCGCCGAGGATGACCGGCTGGCGCGCCTGCTTGGCGGCCTCGGTGGCCAGCCCCAGGTCCTTGAGCATCAGGTCGGTACCGAAACCGCCGGTGTAGCCGCGGGAAGCGGGCACGTTGTCCATGACGCCGGGGTAGGGGTTGTAGGTGTCGGAGCTCCAGTTGCGGCCGCTGGAGGTGTTGATGATGCCGGCCAGTACCGCCGGGTCCATGCCCAGGGACACGCCCAGGTTCATCGCCTCGGCGGTGCCGATCATGGTGATGGCCAGCAGCATGTTGTTGGCAACCTTGGCCACCTGACCGTTGCCGGTCGGGCCGCAGTGCACGATGTTCTTGCCCATGGCCTGGAGTACCGGCAGGGCGGCGTCGAAGTCGGCCTTGTCACCGCCGACCATGAAGGTCAGGGTGCCGGCGGTGGCGCCGCCGGTGCCACCGGATACCGGCGCGTCGATCAGGCTGTTGCCACGGGCGGCGGCGGCTTCGGCTACCTGGCGGGCGCTCATGGGGTCGATGGTGGAGCTGTCGATCAGGCGCACATGCGGAGCGACATGGGCCAGCAGGCCGTCTTCGCCCAGGTAGACTCCTTTCACGTGGGGCGCTGCGGGCAGCATGGTGATGATCATCTCGACGTGGCTGCGGGCCAGTTCGGCGATGCTGGCGGCGGCGGTGGCACCGGCTTCGACCAGGCCGGCGACGGCGCTTTGGGAGAGGTCGGATACGGTGAGCTGATGCCCTGCCTTGAGCAGGTTCCGGGCCATCGGCCCGCCCATGTTACCCAGTCCTATAAAGCCAATTTTCATGTGGTTGCCTCGTTGTTGTTGTCAGGCGGTTGGGCGTGCTGGGCACGCCGTTCGCGGCGGGGCGGTCCGGCGTTCCGGCGCCGCTCCTACACACCGCTGTGGGCCCTGCCCGTGGGCGGGCTGTTCCCTGGGCGTGCTTTGCACGCCGTTCGCAGCGGGGGCGCTGCTCCTACACACCGCTGTGGGAGCCCCGCCCTCGGGGCGAATGGCGCGCAGCGCGCGCCCGCTCAGTTGTGCTTGAAGTTCGGCTGGCGCTTCTCGACGAAGGCCTGCATGCCCTCGGTCTGGTCGGCGGTGGCGAAGATCGAGTGGAACACCCGACGCTCGAAGCGCACGCCTTCGGCCAGACTGGTCTCGAATACGCGGTTGACGCATTCCTTGGTCATCATCACGCTCGGGAGCGACTTGCTGGCGATGACCTGGGCGGTTTTCAGGGTTTCTTCCAGCAGCTGGTCGACCGGGAAGATCCTGGCTACCAGGCCGGCCTGTTCGGCTTCCCGGGCATCCATCTGGCGGCCGGTCAGGCACATTTCCATGGCCTTGGCCTTGCCGATGGCGCGGGTCAGACGCTGGGTGCCGCCGATACCCGGCAGCACGCCGAGGTTGATTTCCGGCTGGCCGAAGCGGGCGTTGTCGGCGGCATAGATGAAGTCGCAGATCATCGCCAGTTCGCAACCGCCACCCAGGGCATAACCGGCCACGGCGGCAATCAGCGGCTTGCGGCGGTTGGCAATGCGGTCGGCGGGGGAGAAGAAGTCATCCATGAACACGCCGGGGTACTGCAGGTCGACCATCTGCTTGATGTCGGCACCGGCGGCGAAGGCCTTGCTGGAACCGGTCAGCACCACGCAGCCGATGGCGGGGTCGTTCTCGAACTGGTCCAGCGCCTGGTTCAGCTCATCCAGCACCTGGGTATTGAGGGCGTTCAGCGCCTGGGGACGGTTCAGGGTGATCAGACCCACACGGTCGCGGGTTTCGACCAGGATGGTTTCAAAACTCATGTCATTGCTCCTGCGAAGGGGCCGGTCGCTCAGGGCGACCGGCCCGGTACATCATTTCAGGGTGATGGTGGTGTTGACGGCAGCGGCCTGCTCGTCGTCATCGAACCAGCGTGCGGTGACGGTCTTGGTCTGGGTGTAGAACAGGATCACCTGCTTGCCGTAGGGACCCAGGTCGCCAAGCTTGGAGCCGCGCGAACCGCTGAAGGAGAACAGCGGGACCGGCACCGGAATCGGCACGTTGATGCCGACCTGACCCACGTCGATATCCTCCTGGAAGCGACGGGCGATACCGCCGGAGCGGGTGAAGATGGCGGTGCCGTTACCGTTGGGGTTGGCGTTGATGATATCGAGCGCCTCGTCGAGGGAGTCGGCTTCCATCACGCAGAGCACGGGGCCGAAGATTTCGGTGTCGTACACGCTCATGCCGGGCTTGACGCCAGCCAGGATGGTCGGGCCGACGAAGTTGCCATCGGCGTAGCCGGGCACTTCCGGGTTGCGGCCGTCGAGAACCAGCTCGGCGCCTTCGTCGATGCCTTTCTGGATCAGACCGTTGATGCGCTCCAGCGCTGCGGTGGAGATGACCGGGCCGACGTCGGTGCCCGGCTCGGTGCCGGCGCTGACCTTGAGGGTCTGGGCCTTGCGTGCCAGCTCCGGCAGCCAGTTGCGCGACTCGCCCACCAGGATCACTACCGGCAGGGCCATGCAGCGCTGACCGGCGGCACCGAAGGCGGCGCCCACCAGGTTGTTCAGGGTCTGTTCCTTGTTGGCATCGGGCATGACGATGGCGTGGTTCTTCGCGCCCATCATGCACTGCACGCGCTTGCCGGCCTGGCTGGCGCGGTTGTAGACGTGGGTGCCGACGTGGGTCGAGCCGACGAAGGACACGGCCTTGATGTCCGGGTGGTCGCAGATGGCATTCACCGCGTCCACGCCGCCGTGGATGACGTTCAGCACGCCCGGAGGAATGCCGGCTTCCAGCGCCAGTTCGACCAGGCGCATGGTGACCATGGGGTCCTGCTCGGAGGGCTTGAGCACGAAGGTGTTACCGGTGGCGATGGCCATGGGGAACATCCACAGGGGGATCATCGCCGGGAAGTTGAACGGGGTGATACCGGCGCAGACGCCCAGCGGCTGCAGCAGGGTGTAGGTGTCGACGCCACCGGCCACGTTGTTGGCCAGCTCGCCCAGTTGCAGGTTGCCGACCGCCGAGGCGTGTTCGACCACTTCCAGACCACGGAATACATCACCTTCGGCATCGGCCAGGGTCTTGCCCTGCTCGGCGGTGAGGATGGCGGCCAGCTCCTTCATGTTCTCGCGGATCAGCTGCTGATACTTGAGGAAGATGCGGGCGCGGGCACCGATCGGGGTCTTGCGCCAGGTCTTGAAGGCTTCCTTGGCATTGGCCACGGCGGCGTTGATCTCATCCGGGGTGGCGAAGGGCACGCGGGCTAGGACTTCCTGGGTGGCCGGGTTGATCACATCGCGCCACTGGTCGGTCTTGGACTCGATGAACTCGCCATTGATGAGGAGCTTGATGGTAGGGATATTGTTATTACTCATTGGTCGCCTCTGGGCTCTGGCCCTTGTGGTGCTGAAAGATGTCATGGATAGTAGCAGTGCGTTTTTACAACAAACAATTGGCTCATTCGCACCGTGGGTCTGCATTTATGCACAGGATGCCGGGCAGGACGTGTTATGGATTGGGATAACCTGCGGTTTTTTCTGGAATTAAGCCGGGCGGGACGCCTCACCGCCGCCGCCCGCCGTCTCGGCGTCGACCACACCACCGTCTCCCGTCGGTTGCAGGCGCTGGAGAAGAGCCTGGGGGTGGCACTGTTCATCCGTGACACCAATGGCTACACCCTGACCGAGGCCGGCCGCAGTCTGCTGCCCCAGGTGGAGCTGATGGAGGGGGCCAGTGTGCGCATCGAACAGGCCCTGCCGAGCCCCGGGGACAGCCTCTCCGGACAGGTGCGCATCGGTGCCACCGAGGGCTACGGCACCATGCTGGTGGCCGGCCAGCTCAGCGAACTCAGCCAGCGCCACCCCGATCTCAACCTGGACCTGCTGGCGCTGCCCCGGGCGGTGCGCCTGTCCCGCCACGAGGCGGATATCGTCATTACCCTGGAGCGCCCCGAGCGCGGGCCCTTCATCATCACCAAGCTCAGTGATTACGTGCTGCGCCTGTATGCCGGCAAGGATTACCTTGAGGCGCACGGGCCGATCAACAGCCGCAGTGATCTGGAAAAGCACCGCTTTGTCAGTTATGTGGACGATCTGGTGTTCAGCAAGGACCTGCTGTTTCTCGACGAGATTGCCGGCTCCGGCGCGGTCGGAGTGCGCAGTACCAGTGTGCTGGCGCAGCAGGAGGCCATCGCCGCCGGCGCCGGGCTGGGCATCCTGCCGGCGTTCACCGCCGATCAGGACCCGCGCCTGAGTCTGATCATGCCGGCACAGGTACGCTTTATTCGGACCTTTTGGATGCTGATGCCGATCGAGCTGAAGGATATCGCCAGGATGCGGGTGACCTGGGATTTTCTGAGGGAGCAGGCGGAGCGGGAGCGGGGGCGGTTGATGGGGGTGGCAGGCTAGCTTTTGCACGCCTCGTGCTCTCCATAGTCCGACTGATTCTTGAAGAGCGTATTGTCTGAACGCTGTTACGCTGTCATACCCGCCGGGCTCCGCTGCTGCGCGAGATGGTCGAAGCGGACTGCCCGAGTCGCAAGGCCAAACGTGGTTTTTATGCTTGTTCTGGTTAATACTGCGCAGACCGATATAGTGTTCCGAGGACGATGAAATGCTGAAAACCTGGAGGATGTGGGGGATTGCTCTGCTGTCTGTGATCATGGGCATTGGAGCTGTACACGCGCAAGCGCAGGATGACGACGAAGCGGCCAAGGCCAAGGCGTTGCTCACCGATGCGGTGAACTACTACAAGGAAAACGGCGACAAGGCGCTGGCGGTGTTCAGTCGTCAGGGACCTTTTGTCAGGGACGGTCTCTATGTGTTCGCGATCAACACCAACGGTATCATGCTGGCCAGCGGCGGGCCGTCGGTGATGCTGATCGGGCGCGACATCATGAACAGCATCGATGACGAGCTCAAACCCAAGTTCCAGCAGGCGCTCAGCATGCCTCCGGGCGATGAGATCCTCGAGGCGGACTATCCCTGGGGCAGCTGGGACACCGCTGGCCGCAAGATCACCAAGCACGTGTACTTCCAGCGGGTAGGGGATACGGTGCTGGCGGTGGGTTACTACCGGCCGCGTGCCACCTCGGAGGAGGCGCTGCAGCTGCTGAACTCGGCGGTTGAGGCGGTCGGAGCCGACGCACGGGAAACCTTCAAGGCGATCAACGCACTGGATGAGCGCTTCTACAAGGACGACCTCTACGTCTTCGTGGTCGAGATGGACAGCCAGCGTATCGTCGCCCATGGCTCCAACCTGCGCCTGGTGGGTCGCGATCTGGGCGCCCTGGCCAACCGCGTGGGTCGTCCGATCAGTGCCGAGGATCTGACCCGGGTCAATGCCGAGGGTGCCATCGAGTTCGCCTACCAGTGGGAGCATCCCATCACCGGTGAAGTCGAGACCAAGCACGCCTTTGCCCGTCGGGTAGGCAGCTACCTGGTCGCCGTGGGCTATTACAAGCCCGAGGGCGAGCAGGCCGAGTGATGTCTCAGCTCTGCAGCTCGACCCGGTCGCGGTAGCAGTCCAGCGCCTCCGGGTTGGCCAGGGCTTCGGTATTGTTCACCGGCTGGCCGTGCACCACATTGCGCACGGCCAGCTCCACTATCTTGCCGCTGCGGGTACGCGGTATGTCCTGCACCGCAACGATGCGTGCCGGCACATGCCGTGGGCTGGCGTGCTGGCGGATCTCCTCGCGGATGCGCCGCTCCAGCGCGGCGTCCAGCTCCACCCCCTCACGCAACTGCACAAAGAGCACCACGCGCACATCCCCCTGCCATTGCTGACCGATGGCGACCGATTCCAGCACCTCGTCGATACGCTCCACCTGCCGGTAGATTTCCGCGGTGCCGATGCGCACGCCGCCGGGGTTGAGCACCGCGTCCGAGCGCCCGTGGATGATCAGGCCGCCGTGGGGCCGCTGCTCGGCATAGTCACCATGGGCCCAGACCCCGGGGAAACGCTCGAAGTAGGCGGCGCGATAGCGGCTGCCATCCTCATCGCGCCAGAAGCCCAGCGGCATGCTGGGGAAGGCCCCGGTGCAGACCAGTTCGCCCTTCTCGTCGAAGACGCGCTGGCCCTGATCGTTCCATACCTCCACCGCCATTCCCAGACCCGGGCCCTGCAGCTCGCCGCGCCGCACCGGCAGCGTCGGGCTGCCGAGGGCGAAACAGGAGACGATATCGGTGCCGCCGGAGATGGAGGACAGCTGCACGTCCGCCTTGAACGACCGGTAGACGTAGTCGAAGCCCTCGGCTGACAGCGGCGAGCCGGTGGAGAGAATGCAGCGCAGGCTGTGCAGCCGGTGGCTGTCTGCCGGATGCAGGCCCTGTTTCTCCAATGCCGCCAGGTAACGGGCGCTGACGCCGAAGACCGCGATGGACTCCTCGTCGATCAGGTCGAGCAGCTGGCCTGGCGCGGGATGGAAGGGCGAGCCGTCATAGAGCACCAGGGTTGCACCCAGTGCCAGGCTGGAGACCAGCCAGTTCCACATCATCCAGCCGCAGGTGGTGTAGTAGAAGAGTCGCTCGCCGCTGCGCAGGTCGGTGTGCAGGCCGAGCTCCTTGAGATGCTGCAGCAGCACGCCACCGGCGCGGTGCACTATGCATTTCGGCGCCCCGGTGGTGCCGCTGGAGTAGAGAATATACAGCGGGTGATCGAAGGGCAGGGCGGCAAAGTCCGGCTGGCCGCCGGGCTGATAGAAATCCTGCCAGTCCTGTACCGGGACGGGACTGGGGCTGGGGCTGGGGCTGGGGCGCCGGTCATCAGTGTCGCCATCCACCAGCACCAGCTGGCGCAGACTCGGCAGTCCGGCCAGCACCTCGTCCAGCCGCAGCCCCAGCGTCACGTCCTTGCCGCCATAGCGGTAACGGCCGCAGGCGATCAGCACGGCGGGTTCGATCTGGCCGAAGCGGTCGAGCACGCCGCGGCTGCCGAAGTCCGGCGAGCAGGAAGACCAGACTGCGCCCAGGCTGCTGGTGGCCAGCAGGGCGACTATCGCCTGCCAGCCGTTGGGCAGGATAGCCGCGACCCGGTCGCCGGGGCCGACCCCTGCACCGCGCAGGCTGCGCTGCAGGCCGGCAACATGGGCGCGCAGCTCGGCATAGGTCAGCTCAACACGCTGACCGCCCTCGTCCCGGCTGATCAGCGCGGTTTGCCGGTCATCACCCTGCAGCAGATGCTCGGCGTAGTTCAGCGCGGCGCCGCTGAACCAGCGCGCCCGGGTCATGTCGCCGTTTTCTTCGAGGGCGCTGGTGGCAGGAGTATGGAAGTGAACGCCGAAGAATTCGGCCAGGCTCTGCCAGAAGTCGCCGCGCTGTCGGATGCTCCACTCATGCAGCTGGGCGTAATCCTCCAGCGCCAGGCCGAACTGCCGGTTCACATGGCGGCGGAAGCTGTCCATCCGGCTGTGGGCAATGCGTTCGGGGGTTGGTATCCAGAGCGGGTGGGGCATGCTGCTACTCCTGTTCTGAGCTGTTCCTGCGCCAGGCCTGTGTAGGTCCAGCCTCGGGTTTACCCTGGTACCCTTCGCGGCGGGGGCGCCGCTCCTACGGGTAACGCGCTGCATGAGCCCAGCCCTCGGGGCGAATGTGCCCGGGACGGACGAGCACCAGCTCGTCCACAATCTGGCGGCCAAAGCCGCTCATCGAGCTGGTGCTCGACGCTCCCGGCGGGTCACTGCTTGCCCATCGCCCGGCCGACCCGGGAACCATTCTCCCTGCCCAGCTGCTGGCAGATCCAGTGACCGACCGCGACCAGCGAGCGCAGATCCACGCCGGTGCTGATGCCCATGCCGTCGAGCATGTAGAGCACGTCCTCACTGGCCACATTACCGCTGGCGCCCTGGGCGTAGGGGCAGCCGCCGAGTCCGGCGACCGAGCTGTCGAACACGCTGACGCCCTCCAGCAGAGCCGCGTGGATATTGACCAGCGCCTGGCCATAGGTGTCGTGGAAGTGGCCGGCCAACCGGTTCCGGGGAACCCGTTCACCGACCACCTCGATCAACCGTCGGGTGGCACTGGGCACGCCCACGCCTATGGTGTCGCCCAGGGAAATCTCGTAACACCCCATGGCCTGCAGATCTGCCGCCACCGCCGCTACCTGCTCCGGGGCCACGGCGCCGTCGTAGGGGCAGCCGAGTACACAGGAGACATAACCGCGCACCGCCACACCCCGCTCCGACGCCAGCTCCAGCACCGGCGCGAAGCGCTGCAGGCTTTCGCTGATCGAGCAGTTGATGTTGCGTTGCGAGAAACCCTCGGAGGCGGAGGCGAACACCGCCACTTCATCGGCGCCGGCGGTCAGCGCGGCTTCCAGTCCCTGCAGGTTGGGCGTCAGTACGCCGTACCGAACCCCGGGCCGGCGCCGGATACCAGCCAGCACCGCAGCGGAGTCGGCCATCTGCGGCACCCAGCGGGGGGAAACGAAGGCGCCGGCCTCGATATGGCTCAGGCCGGTGGCGCTCAGACGGTCCACCAGTTCGATGCGTTGGGCCACGCTGACCGGGGTGGCCTCGTTCTGCAGGCCATCGCGCGGTCCGACTTCCACCAGGCGCACTTGCCGGGGCAGGGGCATGGGCTGGACTCCTGTACTGCCGGTCATGGTCATTCGATTATAGCGGCCGGTGAGTCGCCCCCGGCCGGTTCCAGTTCCAGCAGCAGACTGCCCTCGGTCACCATGTCCCCCTCGCCGAAGAACAACTGGCGCACGGTCCCGCTGCGGTCGGCGCGAACGCTGTGCTCCATCTTCATCGCCTCCAGTACCATCAGCGCAGTACCGGCCTCGACCTGCTGGCCCGGCTGCACCAGCACCCGCACCACGCTGCCGTTCATGGGGGCGCTCAGGCCACCCTCGGGCAGGGCATGGCTGCCGGCGGCCGCCAGCGGGTCATGGCGGCGCACGCTGTAAATCTGATGCTGCCAGGGCACAAAGAGCACCTCGCCCCGGCGCACTGCGCTCGGCGAGGGGACCGGCTCGCTCTCCGGGTCCAGATACAGGCGGCGCTGCTGGTCGCCGCACTGCAGATGCAGGCGCGCGGTGGCGGGGCCGCCCAGCCGCAGGCCGCTGGGCCGGGCCCAGGGCGATGCGGGATCATCCGACCGGGGCTCGTCGGGCAGGGTAGCCAGAAAATGCCGCCCGGCCTGCTCCCAGAATTCCTCCGGCAGGGGCGTGGGTTCAGGCAGCAGCTCGGCCGCGTGCTGCGCGATGAAACCGGTATCCAGAGCACCGGCGGTAAAGGCCGGGTGCTGCAGCAGCCGCAACAGGAAGCCGCGGTTGCTGTGAATGCCGCCGACCAGGGTGCGGCGCAGCAGGTCCAGCAGGCGCTGCCGGGCCTGTTCCCGGTCGTTGCCCCAGGCGATCAGCTTGCCCAGCAGCGGGTCGTACCAGGGGCTGATCTCGTCGCCCTCGCGTACGCCGCTGTCGATGCGCTGGCCCGGCCCGGGGAGCGGCTCGCGGTACAGCTGCAGCTGGCCGCTGGCGGGCAGGAAGTCGTGGTCCGGGTCCTCGGCGTACAGCCGCACCTCGATTGCGTGGCCCTGCAGAGGGATCTGCTGCTGGGTCAGCGGCAGCGGTTCACCCCGGGCGATGCGCAGTTGCCACTCCACCAGATCCAGCCCGGTAATGGCCTCGGTCACCGGGTGCTCGACCTGCAACCGGGTATTCATTTCCATGAAATAGAAGTCACCCCTGGCGTCCAGCAGAAACTCCAGGGTGCCGGCGCCGACGTAGCCGATCGCCCGCGCGGCGCGAACTGCTGCCTGGCCCATGGCATGGCGCAATGATGGCTCCAGCCCGGGGGCGGGGGCCTCCTCCAGCACCTTCTGATGGCGGCGCTGGATGGAGCAGTCCCGCTCATGCAGATAGACACAATTGCCCCGGTGGTCGGCAAAGATCTGGATCTCCACGTGCCGGGGCCGGATCAGGTATTTCTCCAGCAGCAGCCCATCATCACCGAAGGCGGCAAGGGCTTCGCGCCGGGCCGACTCGATGGCGGCCGTCAGCTCATCGGCCCGCTCGACTATCTTCATGCCCTTGCCGCCGCCACCGGCGCTGGCCTTGAGCAGTACGGGGAAGCCGATCTGCTCTGCCGCCCGGGCAAAGGCCGCCGGGGACTGGTCTGTGCCGTGGTAGCCGGGCACCAGTGGCACGCCTGCCCGGGCCATCAGCGCCTTGGCTGCGGCCTTGTCGCCCATGGCCTCTATGGCACTGGCGGGCGGTCCGATCAGGGTCAGACCGGCCTCGGCCACGGCCCGGGCAAAGGCCGGGTTCTCCGAGAGGAAGCCGTAACCGGGATGAATTGCATCGGCGCCGCTGGCCCGGGCGGCGTCAAGCAGCTGTGTCATATCCAGATAGCTTTCGCCGGGGCGGGCGCCGGACAGGGCCATGGCCATATCCGCTTCCTGCACATGCCGGGCCCGGCGGTCGACAGTGCTGTATACCGCCACCGTGTCGATACCCATGGCGCGGGCGGTGCGGATGATGCGACAGGCGATCTCGCCGCGGTTGGCTATCAGCAGACGCTGGATCATGATTCGGGCTCCACTGACCAGTTCGGCGGGCGCTTCTCCAGAAAGGCCCGCAGCCCCTCCTGACCTTCCGGGCTGACGCGGATGCGGGCGATGCTCTGCTCGGTATGGCGGCGCAGCTCCCGCGTCAGGCTGTGGCGGCTGGCCTCCTGTACCAGCGCCTTGCTCTCGCGCATGGCCTGGGGGCTGTTGCCCATCAGGGCGGTTACCCAGCGCTCGAGCAGCGCCTCCAGCGCGTCAGCGGGGGCGGTCTCGGTCAGCAGCCCCAGGGCTCTGGCCTGCTCGCCGCTGATACGCTCGGCGCTGATCGCCAGCTGCCGGGTGGCGCGTTCGCCGATCGCCTTGACCACATAGGGACTGATCACCGCCGGGGCCAGACCGATGCGCACCTCAGACAGCGACAACTGTGCGTCTTCCGCGCCCAGGGCCAGATCACAGCAGGCAATCAGCCCCAGCGCGCCCCCAAAGGCCGCACCCTGGACCACGGCCAGGGTCGGCATCGGCAGCTGGTACAGCCGATACATCAGCTCGCCCAGCGCCTCGGCGTCCCGCAGGTTGGCGGCATAATCCAGCTCTGCGGCCTCGCGCATCCACTCGATGTCTGCCCCAGCGCTGAAATGCCTGCCCCGGCCGCGCAATACCAGCAGCCGCAGTCGGTCATTGCCGTGCAACTGCTCCAGCGCCTGCAGCAGCTCGTCGATCATCTGCGCGTTGAAGGCGTTGTGGCGGGCAGGGCGGTTCAGCCACAGGGTGGCATGGCCCTGTGGGTGGTGTTCGAGTTGTATGGTGTTGAATGGCATCTGTTTCCCCGTCGCCCTTACATCCTGAATACCCCGAACGCCGTCTCTTCAACCTCGGCATTCAGACTTGCCGAAATCGCCAGCCCCAGCACATCCCGGGTCTGGGCCGGATCGATCACGCCGTCGTCCCACAGCCGGGCGCTGGAGTAGTAGGGGTGGCCCTGGCGTTCGTACTGCTCCAGTATGGGCCCTCTCAGCGCCTGTTCATCCTCCTCCGTGAAGGGCGCTCCCTGGCGTTCGGCCTGTTCGCGCTTGACTTGCACCAGCACCCCGGCGGCCTGCTCGCCGCCCATGACGCCGATCCGGGCGTTGGGCCACATCCACAGGAAGCGCGGGTCGTAGGCCCGGCCGCACATGCCATAGTTGCCGGCGCCGAAGCTGCCGCCGATGATCACGGTAAACTTCGGTACCCTGGCGCAGGCCACGGCGGTGACCAGCTTGGCGCCATGCTTGGCAATGCCGCCCGTCTCGTATTTCTGACCGACCATGAAGCCGGTGATGTTCTGCAGAAATACCAGCGGAATGCCGCGCTGGCAGGCCAGCTGGATGAAATGCGCGCCCTTCTGCGCCGCCTCGGAAAACAGGATGCCGTTGTTCGCCAGTATGGCGACCGGGTAACCGTGCAGGTGGGCGAAGGCGCAGACCAGGGTCGGGCCGAACAGGGCCTTGAACTCGTCGAACTCGCTGTCGTCCACCAGCCGGGCGATCACCTCGCGCACATCCCAGGACTGTTTGCCGTCCACCGGCACCACGCCGTAAAGCTCCTCGACAGGGTACTGGGGCGGACGCGGCGGGCGGGTCTGCAGCCGGCCGTGTTTGCGCCAGTTGAGCTGGCTGATGCAGCGCCGGGCCAGGGCCAGGGCATGCTCGTCGTTTTGCGCATAGTGGTCCGCCACCCCGGAGGTGCGGCAGTGCAGGTCGGCGCCGCCCAGCTCCTCGGCGCTGACCACCTCGCCGGTGGCGGCGCGTACCAGGGGTGGGCCGGCGAGGAAGATGGTCGCCTGATTGCGCACCATGATTGCCTCGTCGGCCATGGCCGGAACATAGGCGCCCCCGGCGGTACAGGAGCCCATGACCACAGCGATCTGCGGGATGCCGGCGGCGCTCATGCGCGCCTGGTTGAAGAAGATGCGACCGAAGTGCTCACGGTCCGGGAACACCTCGTCCTGGCGGGGCAGGTTGGCGCCGCCGGAGTCGACCAGATAGAGGCAGGGCAGGCGGTTCTGCTCGGCGATGGCCTGGGCGCGCAGGTGCTTCTTTACCGTCAGCGGGTAGTAGGTGCCGCCTTTGACCGTGGCGTCGTTGGCGATGATCATGCATTCGACCCCGGACACCCGGCCGATGCCTGCGATCAGGCCGGCGGCCGGCACCTCCTCGTCATATACCTGCCAGGCGGCCAGCGGGCTGAGCTCGAGGAAGGGCGAGCCGGTATCGAGCAGGGCGTCGATGCGTTCCCTGGGCAGCAGCTTGCCGCGGCTGACATGCCGCTGCTGGGCCTGTTCGCCGCCGCCCCGCCGGATCTGTTCAAGCAGTGTCTGCAGTTCCCTGGTCAGGTGCTGCATATGCTCGCGGTTGTGTTGAAAGTCGGGTGAGCCGGGGTTGATGCGGGTCTGCCAGCGGGCCATCAGTGGCCTCCCTGTGGATCATTGAACAGCTCCCGGCCGATCAGCATGCGGCGGATCTCGCTGGTGCCGGCGCCGATCTCGTAGAGCTTGGCATCGCGCAGCAGGCGACCGGCCGGGTAGTCGTTGATGTAGCCGTTGCCGCCGAGGATCTGGATGGTTTCCAGCGCGGCCCTGGTGGCCTGCTCGGCGGTATGGAGAATGACCCCGGCGGCGTCCTTGCGGGTGGCCTGACCGTTGTCGCAGCTGCGCGCCACCGTATACAGATAGGCACGGCTGGCATTGAGCGCCGTGTAGATGTCCGCCAGCTTGCCCTGGATCAGCTGGAACTCGCCGATGCTCTGACCGAACTGCCGCCGCTCCCGGGCGTAGGGCAGGGCCAGATCGAGGCAGGCCTGCATGATGCCCACCGGGCCGGCGGCCAGCACCACGCGCTCGTAGTCGAGCCCGCTCATCAGCACCCGAACCCCGCCATTGACCTCGCCCAGCACGTTCTCCACGGGTACGGCTACGTCATCGAAGAACAGCGGGCAGGTGTTGGAGCCGCGCATGCCCAGCTTGTCCAGCTTGGCACCGCGGCTGAAACCGGGGCTGTCGCCCTCGACGATGAAGGCGGTAATGCCCCGGGCACCGCGTTCGGGTTCGGTCTTGGCGTAGATCACCAGTACGTCGGCATCCGGACCGTTGGTGATCCACATCTTGCTGCCATTGAGCAGGTAATGATCGCCGCGCCGTTCGGCGCGCAGGCGCATGCTGACCACATCGGAGCCGGCCTCCGGCTCGCTCATGGCCAGGGCGCCGACATGCTCGCCGCTGATCAGCTTCGGCAGGTAGCGGGCTTTCTGTTCGGCGCTGCCGTTGCGGCTGATCTGGTTTACGCAGAGGTTGGAGTGGGCACCGTAGGAGAGGGCGACCGAGGCGCTGGCGCGGCTGATTTCCTCCATGGCCACGGCATGGGCCAGATAGCCCATACCGGCACCGCCGTACTCCTCGGGGGCGGTGATGCCCAGCAGGCCCATGTCACCGAACTTGCGCCACATGTCCATGGGAAAGGCATTGTCCGCATCGATGGCGGCGGCCCGGGGCGCCAGTTCGCGATTGACGAAGCCGCGCACCTGCTCGCGCAGCAGATCGATGGTTTCCCCCAGAGCGAAATCAAGATCGGAATTGCTCATGTGCCACCTTGTTATTGTAGTCAGTGACTACCCTCAAGCTAGGCAGTGGCGCATCGGGTGTCAATCGCTGTCTGCAGGCAGGACTTTCGCGGGAATGCCTTGATGGTTATCAAATATAAAAATATGCGAATTTAATATACGTTATTATTGTTTTGATTTTATTAAGTGAGGGGCGCAGACTGTTTTCGTTTTCAGCCTGCCTTGCTGTACGGAGTAGTCATGCACACCCCTTCCATTGCCGCGGGCACCCCAGCGGAGCCCGGTTACAACTACGATATCGTTCGCAAATTCACCGTCATGACGCTGGTCTGGGGCGCCCTGGGCATGCTGGTGGGCGTCATTCTCGCTGCACAGCTGGTATGGCCGGCACTCAATTTCGACCTGCCCTGGTTCAGCTTCGGGCGTATCCGCCCGATACATACCAACCTGGTCATCTTCGCCTTTGGCGGTGGCGCGCTCTTTGCCACCTCCTTTTATGTGGTGCAGCGCACCAGCCGCGCGCGCCTGATCTCGGACGGAGCCGCGAACTTCGTGTTCTGGGCCTGGCAGCTGCTGGTGGCGGCCATGATCCTGAGCTACGCCAACGGGCTGACCACGAGCAAGGAATACGCCGAGATGATCTGGCCGCTGGCGACTCTGCTGACGCTCGTCTGGCTGATCTATGCCTGGCTGTTCTTCGGCACCATCGCCCGGCGACAGGTCAGGCACATCTACGTGGCCAACTGGTTCTACGGTGCCTTCATCATAGTCACCGGCATGGTCCATGTGATCAATCACATCGACCTGCCGGTGACGCTGCTCAAGTCCTACCCGGTGTATGCCGGCGCCGCCGATGCCATGATTCAGTGGTGGTATGGTCACAGCGTGGTCGGCTTCATCCTTTCGGTGGGCTTTCTCGGACTGATGTACTACTACGTGCCTAAGCAGGCGGAGCGGCCGATCTACTCCTATCGGCTGTCCATCGTGCACTTCTGGTCGGTGATCGCGCTCTACATCTGGGCCGGTCCGCATCACCTGCATTACACCGCGCTGCCGGACTGGGCGCAGACCCTGGGCATGGTCATGTCCATCATTCTGCTGGCGCCCAGCTGGGGCGGGATGATCAACGGCATGATGACGCTGTCCGGGGCCTGGCACAAACTGCGCTCCGACCCGGTACTGCGCTTCCTGGTAGTGGCCCTGGCGTTCTACGGGATGTCCACCTTCGAGGGGCCGATGATGGCGATCAAGACGGTGAACGCGCTGTCCCACTACACCGACTGGACCATAGGTCATGTGCATGCCGGGGCTCTGGGCTGGGTGGCGATGATCAGTATCGGCGCCCTGTACCACATGGTGCCGAGGCTCTGGGGGCGGCAGCAGATGTACAGCGTCCGTCTGGTCAATCTGCATTTCTGGATGGCCAGCATGGGCACGGTGCTCTACATCGTCGCCATGTGGGTCAACGGCATCACCCAGGGGCTGATGTGGCGCGCGGTGAACGTGGACGGGACGCTGACCTACGCCTTTGTCGAAGCACTGGAGGCCTCTCATCCGGGGTATGTGGTGCGCCTGATCGGCGGCGGTATCTTCGCTGCCGGCATGTTCCTGATGGTGTTCAACTGTGCCATGACCATGCGCGGAGCTACCGTGAAGGAAGGCGCGCTGGAGCAGGCGCCAGGTTGAGCTGTGCAAGGTCATCCATAAGCAATGGTTGATTCATGATCAGATATTATCGTTTGGCCTGTTGTCGTCCGGAGAGGCAATATAGCCGCCCCCGTTGATATCCCTTTGCAGTTCCGGTTTCTGATGCGCTGTCGGCGGTCACCGGCAGGAACAGGTGTCTATGTCTGATCAGTTGTTGCTTCTCTCCCGCCGCCTCTTCGGCTGGCTGCCCCGTACCGTGCAGCCCCGACCCGGTGAGTGGCTGCGTGCCTCCGGCGGTGTGGCGCTGGCAGTGGTGTTCACCTACTGGTTGTCCAGTCTGCTCTATGGCCCCACCACCGCCATGGTGCTGCTGGGGCCGGCCGGCGCGTCGGCGGTGTTGCTGTTCGTGGTGTCCTCCGGCGCACTGGCCCAGCCCTGGCCGGTCCTGGGCAGTTATCTGCTTGCCGGTCTGACCGGTGCTGCTGTGCTGCACCTGCCGGCGCTGGCCGGAGCCGAACTGACTGTTCGCCTGCCCGTGGCCCTGGGGACAGTGGTGCTGGGCATGCTGTTGCTGCGCTGTGTGCACCCACCGGCCAGTGCCATGACGGTGGTGATCGTGCTGGCGGCGCAGCTGTTGGAACCTCTCGGCGCCTGGCTGCCCCTGCCGATCATGCTCAATGCCTGCTGTCTGCTGTTCTGCGCCACGCTGTACAACAACCTGACCGGGGTGCGCTATCCGAAGCAGGCGCCGCGTATCGATCTGCACCGTACCCAGGACCTGCTGCCCGAACAGCGGGTCGGCTTCACCGAGGAGGATCTGGATCGGGCGCTGGACAGGTTCGGTTCCTTCATCGACATCACCCGCCATGATCTGGAGCAGATCATCCGCGACACCGAAAGCTCTGCCCTGCGGCGCAAGATGGGTAACATCCGCGCCGAGCAGATAATGTCACGGGATATCCGTACCGTGGGTCCCGACACCACGGTACGTCAGGCCATCGGCATGTTCCGCCATCATCAGGTCAAGACGCTGCCGGTAGTGGACAGTGCAGGGCGGGTGCAGGGCATCATCAGCCTCAGTGATCTGCTGGCGCAGCTGGACCTGCCCATGGGGCGGATCCTGCCGACCCGGGTGAATCTGTGGCGCGACCAGCCGCTGCACCGCATCATGACCGCGCCGGTGGTCACCGTCGACCGTCATACCCACGTGGTGGACATGATTCCGCTGCTCTCCAGTCAGGGGCTGCATTGCCTGCCGGTACTGGATAACGGACATATCGTCGGCATGGTCACCCAGACCGACGTGATCGCTGCCCTGCACCGGGATCTGGTCAATCACCTGGCCTGAGGCAGGGCAGATCCAGGCCTAGGCAGTGGGTGGGATCGGGTCCCAGCGCTGGGACCAGTCCTGCTCGATCTGCGCCAGTTCCCGCAGCAGTTCCAGAGCCCGATCCAGTACAGCCGAAGTGCGCTGGCGCGAATACACCAGATAGGTGGGAAAGCTGAACTCGGGGGCCATTTCCACCCGCCGCAGCATGCCTGTGTCCAGATAATGCTGCACCACGCGGCTGCGGAAGTAGCCGGACCCGCCGGACTCCAGGATGTACTGCAGGGCCAGGGGGCCGAGGTTGAAGGTCACCGGGGCGCGGGCACAGTCGGGCAGGGCGGCATCGTGCTGGCGGCGGAATTCCTCGCCCCAGTCGATATAGACATAGGGTTCGGGACAATCCGGACGGCACACCTGGATGAGTTTCTCCTCCAGCAGTTCCTCGACCTGCAGACCCGGCAGGTATTCCGGCCGGTAGACCAGTGCCGCGTCCAGGGTGCCCTGTTCCACCCGCTGCATCAGCAGACTGCTGTCGCCGATCTCCGCACGCACCGAGTGCTCGGGAATCTGCTGGCGCAGGGTACGTACCCACTGCAGGATCAGGGGCGTGGCCAGACTGGCCTCGCCGCCGATATGCAGCACATCGCTGAAGCCCTTGAGCAGGGGCAGATCCCGCAGCGCGTTATCCCAGGCCTGGGTCATCTGACTGGCGTGGGTGAGAAAGGCCTCGCCATCGGCAGTCAGGCGAGCGCCCGAGCGGTTGCGGATGAACAGGGTGCAACCCAGCTGGCTTTCCAGGCTCTGGATACGCGAGGTGACGGCTGCCTGAGTAACATGCAGCCGTTCCGCCGCCGCGACGAAGCTGCCGCTGCGCACGATTTCCAGAAAGGTTCTGGCCAGGCTGATGTCCATGGATAATCCCCATTGTTAAGGCCGCTGTGCATTCTACCAAGCGAAGCAGGTTCCGGGCGGCCGGCTTTACATTTTAGAGTAATTGCTCTATATCTTGGGCATCCCGGATCACTATCGCAACCGGGCAGTGGAAAAAGCCCTGCCCGTGGACAGCCATAACAACAACGAAAGGGTACTGCCATGAAACGGACGCTGCTCCATCCCGCCCTGCTGGGCATGCTCGCCTGCCTGCTGCCGCTGGCGGTGCAGGCTGCCCCGCGACCCAACATACTGCTCATAGTGGCGGATGACATGGGCTTCTCCGACCCCGGAGCCTACGGTGGGGAGATCAGTACCCCGAACATCGACGCCCTGGCCGCCGAGGGCCTGCAGTTCACCAACTTCCACGTGGCTGCCACCTGTTCGCCCACCCGCGCCATGCTGATGACCGGAGTGACCAGCCACAAGGTCGGCATGGGCAACATGAAGGAAATCATGGCCGACAACCAGAAGGGGCAGCCCGGCTACGAGACCTGGCTCAACGACCAGGCGGTGACCCTGCCGACCCTGCTGCGTGATGCCGGTTATCGCACCTACATGGCCGGCAAGTGGCATCTGGGATCGAGACCGGAGAGCCTGCCCGGTGCCCGTGGCTTCCAGCGCTCGGTAGCGCTGCTGGAGAGTGGCGCGGACAACTGGGAAGCCAAGCACTATCTGCCTGCCGGCACCGCCACCTGGGTCGAGGACGATCAGCCGATCCGCCTGCCGGATGATTTCTACTCCTCCTTCTTCTATGCCGACAAGCTGATCGAATACCTGAGCAGCGAACCGGACAGCGAACAGCCCTTCTTCGCCTACCTGGCATTCCAGGCAGTGCATGCGCCCCATCACGCACCGGCGGAGTACGTGGAGCGCTACGCCGACACCTATGTCGAGGGCTGGGACGTGATTCGCCAGCGCCGCTACGACCGCATGACCGCCATGGGCGTGCTGCCGCGTACCGCAGAATCGGTGGTCAGCCGCGACTGGGGCACCTTCTACGGCACTCCGACCCTGGACTGGGACAGCCTTGATGCCGAGGAGCAGCGTTACCGGGCGCGGCAGATGGCGGTGTTCGCCGGCATGGCCGAAGCCATGGACGAGAGCATCGGGCGGGTCATCGACCACCTGCGCTCCAGCGGCGAGCTGGACAATACCCTGATCATCTTCATGAGCGACAACGGCGCCGAGTCCACGGTGCTGACCGAGGTGGCTCCCTGGTTCTACCGCCTGCGCTATGACCGGGAACTGGAGGCGCTGGGTTCGCGTGGCAGCTGGAGCGAGTATGGCCGGGGCTGGGGCTATGCCTCCAACACGCCCTTCTATTCCTACAAGGGCTCGCCCTATGGCGGCGGCCTGCGGGTGCCGATGATTGTCCGCCATCCGGCCCTGATCGAGCCCGGTCAGCGCACCCCGGCGTTCGGCTACGTCATGGATATCGCGCCGACCCTGCTGGAGCTGACCGGCACACCCGTGCCGGACGGCGAGTACCAGGGGCGGCCGGTGCATCGCATCATGGGTACCAGCATGCTGCCGCTGCTGCGCGGCGAGAGCGACCGGGTACACCCGGAGGACGAAGTGCTGGTCTACGAGCTGGCCGGCGGTGTGGCGGTGTGGCAGGGCGACTACAAGCTGGTGCATGCGCGCAGCAGCGCCCTGGGAGATTCGGCCGGCACGCGGCTGTTCAACCTGCGCAGCGATCCGTTGGAGCGTCAGGATCTGGCGCAGCAGGAGCCCGAGCGCGTGGCATCCATGCTGGCGGCCTACCGCTCATTCGTTGATGAGCACGGGCTGGTCGAAGTGCCCGATGACTACAACGCCTGGGAGCAGCTGAACCGCAATGCCCGCCAGCAGTTCCTCGAACGCCATGGTCGCCAGCTGGTGATAGCCGGCGTGGTACTGGTGCTGCTGGTGGGGCTGGGTATCACTGCGTGGCGCCGGCGGCGTCGCTGAGATCCTCCAGCGGTACATGGAGGCGGTCGCGCAGCTCGCGTACCGCCTCGCGATAGGCCGGTGCCACATAACCTTCCTCCAGGGCCAGGATCTGGTAGATGCCGCGCTGCAGCATCCGCCGGTCCCGGCCGGGGTGCAGGCCATGGCTGGTGGTCAGAAACTGCAGCCAGCCGCTGAGCACTATCCACACATTGATGCTCAGCGTTTCGGCCTGGCGCGGGGTCAGCTCGAGAATCCCCGCCTCGGCAAAGGCCAGGTAGATACCGGTGCTGCCGGCCAGGGTGCGCTGGGCGAACTGCCGATAACCTTCGGCCAGCGCCGGATCCGCTTCCAGCAGGTATTCCAGACCCTGGTGCATGAAGCGGTGCTGCCAGAGAATCTCCAGCAGGTTCTCCAGATAGCGGGCCTTGTCTTCCAGGGTCAGGGGCTCGTCCGCCGGTATCGTGAAGAAGGCCTCCATCTGCTGCTGAAAGCCGGCGAACAGCTCGGCGACTATCTCGCTTTTGCTCCGGAAGTGGTAGTAGAGATTACCCGGCGAAATGCCCATGTGGCTGGCAATGTGGTTGGTGGTGACATTGCGCTCACCCTGTTCATTGAACAGTTGCAGGCTTGCCTGCAGGATGCGATCGCGGGTATTGGCTCTGCGGGTCATTGGTCTCTCTTTTGCGTGGAGAGCCGCCGTGGGGTCACGGCGGCAGCGGGGATTATTCCTCAAGTGGTTCGATCAGGGCAAAGTCCGGGGTGAACTGGTCCATCAGCGTCAGCAGCTGGAAGAACTTCTGCGGGTCGCCCTCGATGCGGATGGCGCCCGATTGTATGGCCTCGGGGAAGCTGGTGCGCTGCAGCAGGATCGCATCCAGGGTACTGCGCGCCAGGCGGATGCTGGCGTCCGCCTGCTCGGCCTGTCGGTCGGGCAGCCAGGTCAGGGTGGCATTTTCCAGATTGACCCGGAAGCGCTCGTCGGTATCGGTGAAATGCCAGTTCAGCACCAGGTGCTGTCCTTCGGCCCGCGGGCCGTTGAGCCGTACCCCGAGCAGGTCGAAGAACATGCCGGTATCCAGCGCCCGCAGCAGGTCCGCCGCCAGGGCAGCGGATTCCTGGCCGGGGCCGCCTTCGCGCAGCTCCAGCGCGCCGGACAGATAGACATTGCGCCATGGCCCGGATTCGGCCTGATAGCCGAGCTGCTCCAGCGCGGCGGCATTCAGTTCACGGGCGGCCCGGTTATCCGGCTCGGCGAACACCGCCTGGCTCATGATGGAGGCCACCCAGCGGTAGTCCCCTCTGGCAAAATCCTCACGGGCACGGGCGATCACTTGATCGATCCCGCCCATGTAGTCGATGGTGCGACGGGCAGCTTCCCGGGCGGGCAGGGGGTTGAGGTTGGCCGGGTTGGCGTCGTACCAGCCGAGGTACTTCTGATAGATGGCCCGGGCATTGTGGCGCAGGGTGCCGTAGTAGTCCCGGGCGATCCAGCGGCTGGCCAGACTCGGCGGCAGGCGCAGCTGCTCGGCGATCTCATCCGGCCGGTAGCCCTTGTTCATCAGCCGCACGCTCTGGTCATGGATGTACTTGTAGAGGTCGCGCTGCACGCCGAGAAACTCGCGCACCCCGGCCTGATTCCACACCGGCCAGTGATGCTGGGCGATAAGTATGTCGGTTTTCGGGCCGTACTCTTCAAGAACCTCATCGATGTAGCGGGACCAGCGGCTGGCGTCGCGCACTTCGGCGCCGCGCAGGGTATAGATGTTGTGCAGCTGGTGGGAGGTCACCTCTGCGGTGTTGAGCACCCGGCTGGCCGGGAAGTACATCATCAGCTCGGCCTGGGCCTCGCTGCCCTGGGCCATGTGGAAATCGATGGCAACCCCGGCGATCTGGTGCCGACCGCTCCGGGCAATGATGTCGGTGGGCGGGATCAGGGTCAGTTCGCCACGGCTCAGCGCCTTGCCCAGACCGTTGTCGATGTGGCCCTGGGGGCCCGGCTCCAGCCGCGTGCCATACATGTACATGGCACGGCGGGTCATGGCATTGCCGGCGATGACGTTCTCGCTGACCGCATGTTCCATGAAGCCTTCCGGGGCGTAGATGCGGACACGGCCCTCGCTGATATCGGCCTCGCTGACGATGCCCCGCACGCCGGCGAAGTGGTCGACGTGGTTGTGCGTGTAGATCACCGCCGTCACCGGCTTCTGCGGGCGGTGCTGCAGGTACAGGTCCAGTGCGGCGCGGGCGGTGGTCGGGGTGAGCAGCGGATCAATGATGATCAGACCGCTGTCGCCCTCGACCACCGTCATGTTGGCCAGGTCCATGCCGCGGATCTGGTAGATGCCGTCGGTTACCCGGAACAGGCCATGGATGCGATTCAGCTGTGCCTGGCGCCACAGGCTCGGGTTGGCGGTATCCGGCGCGGCCCCGTCGAGGAAGGCGTAGGCGCCCATGCCCCAGGACAGGCTGCCATCGGGATTGAGCAGCGGATCCTCGGCGGCAGCGATGAAGCCGCGACGGGCATCCTCGAAAGCCCGGGCGTCGGTGAAATCCAGTTGCTCCAGCACCGCCGCATTGGCGCGGGCGGTAGCCGGCTCGGCCGGTTGGCTCTGGGCCGCCAGAAGGCCCGGCAGGCCGAGACTCAGCATGAACAGGGCGGGGAGTAGCTTGTTGTGCATTGTTGTTGCGCTCCGGTGTGGCGCCTGGGGCAGGCAGCAGGTTCAGGCCAGGCGCTCGGCCAGCAGGCTGGTGAGCTTGGCGGTCAGGCCATAGATGGACAGTTGCGGGTTGGCACCGATGCTGGTGGGAAACAGGGACCCATCGTGGATCGACAGGTTTTCCAGCTGGTGGTGCCGCCCGAGGCTGTCGGTGACAGCATGCTGCGGGTCCTCGCCCATGGGGCAGCCGCCCATGACATGGGCGCTGCCCAGCAGGGCGCGGTAGCGCTCCAGCGGCAGCTGCTCGATGATCTCTCGGGCCTGGGCCATGTTGCGTGCCGGCGTCGCATCCCTGTGCACTGTTTTCACCAGCTTGGCCCCGGCGGCGAACTGGATCTCCGCCATGCTCAGGTAGCTGCGCCGCAGCCCCTCGCGGGTGTAGTCGGTGAGCTGGTAATCCAGCACCGGTGAGCCGTCGCCGCGCAGCGTTACGGTGCCGCTGGCGCTGTCCGGGTGGAAGCCGTCACGCAGCAGGGCCAGCAGCATGTTGCTGTTGGGCAGCTGTTCCATCAGCCCGGCGCCCGGCGTGCCTGGTTCGCCGAGCACGGTGGCGCTGAAGCCGGGCTGCATGGGTGGCACTTCCAGCTTGTAGCCCATCGGGCCGGTGACTCCGTCACGCCACTGGAAGTGATCCGAGTAGATCGACTGGGGCGCGCCGTAGAAGGGATTGATCAGGTGGTCGAACTGGGCCCAGGAGAAACTGGTCAGGTGCAGGAAGGTGCGCTTGCCGAGCAGGTGATGCGGGTCGGGCGCCTCCGAGCGCATCAGCAGGGCCGGGCTGTTGATGGCGCCGCCAGCCAGGATGTAATGCCGGGCGCGGACCCGTACCCGGCGTCCGGTCGGTGCCACGCAGCGTTCGTCCATGGCCACACACTCGATACCGGCGACCCGGTCGCCCTCCAGCAGCAGGCGGTCGGCGCGGGCCAGATAGAGCAGGCTGCCGCCCTGGTCGAGCATCGCCGGAATGCAGGTCACCAGCATCGACTGCTTGGCATTGGTCGGACAGCCCAGACCGCAGTAACCCAGGTTCCAGCAGCCGCGCACGTTGCGCGGAATCACCGCCCAGTGCAGGCCCAGCTCTTCGCAGCCGCGGCGCAGTACATCGTTGTTGGCATTGGGCTCCGCGGCCCAGCGCTCCACCCCGAGGCGCTGCTCCATGCGCTCGAACCAGGGCGCCATGCTCCGACTGTCATGGCCCACCACGCCGTGCTCGCTGGCCCAGTGTGCCAGTGTCTGGTCCGGGGTGCGGAAGCTGGAAGTCCAGTTCACCAGGGTGGTACCACCCACGGCGCGGCCCTGCAGTATGGTAATGGCGCCGTCCTTGGACAGGCGGCCCAGACCTTCCTGATACAGGGTCGGATAGGCCTCGTTTTCCTGCATGCGGAAGTCGCTGCTGGTGAACAGTCCGCCTTCCTCTATCAGCAGTACCCTGAATCCGGCGGCGCTGAGAATCTCCGCGCTGGTGGCCCCGCCGGCGCCGCTGCCGACGATGGCAATATCGGCCTCCAGGGTCAGATCCTCCTCCAGTTGGGAGGCGTTCTGTACCTGCCAGCCACGCTCCAGGCCCTGGCGGAAGAGATCGGGAATCAGCATCTGGTCATCTCCTTGGAGCTCAGAAACGCGGCGGGCCGGGATAGCCGCAATGGGCCCAGGCCAAGGGCTGGCCGTACCACACCAGCAGGATGGCCTGGTTCAGGGCGCCATACCCCTGGCGGAACAGGGCCAGACGACTGTGTTCCCAGCGCGAGAGGAAATTTGCCACCTGCTCGCTGGTGGCGTTCTCCCAGCTGCGCCAGACCCCGGTGGCGGCGCCGCGGGTGAGATCCAGACTGAGCAGGTCGAACAGCTGCAGGCTCTGGCTGCGCATGGCCGGGGAGAGGTGGTCCAGGCTCCGGTCGAGCCCATCGAGCACGGCCTGGACCGCTGCGTCTGCGTCACCGGCGGGCAGGGCACCATCAAGAATGACCGGGATGATGCGCCGCAGCATGGGTATGTGGCTCTCGCGCAGCTGGTGGTAACCGGTGCCGGGACCACTGCGCAGGGTCCGGGTGACGCTGGCGATACCGCCGGCGGTCGCCAGCACCAGGGTCCCCAGCAGGCCGTAGCGCAGCAGCTGGCGGCGACTGATCTCGGGTTGTTCTGTGCTCGTGTTCATTGTTGTTGTCGCACCTTGTAACGGAGTGGCCGGCTCAGCGGATCAACAGCCGGCGCAGCAGCTTCTGCATGGTTCGACCATAGGGCGGATAGAGCACCCGGGTCGCATTCAGCCGGGGTTTGCGCAGCACCGCCTTGGCCTTGCTGAAGGTCAGGAAACCTTCATGACCATGGTAGTGCCCCATGCCCGACGGTCCTATGCCGCCAAAGGGCAGGTCGCATACCGCCACGTGCAGCAGGGTCTCGTTGATCCCCACGCCGCCGGAGTGGGTGCGCGCTATGACCCGCTGCTGCTCCTGCCGGTCGTAGCCGAAATAGTAGAGCGCCAGCGGACGGGGCCGGGCATTGATATAGGCAATGGCCTCGTCGATGTGAGCGTAGGGCACCACCGGCAGCAGGGGGCCGAAAATCTCGTCCTGCATGACCCGCATGTCGTCATTCACATCCAGCAGCAGGGTATGCGGCAGGCGGCGATCCTGGCCCTCGCTGAACAGGGGTACCACGCGCGCGCCCCGAGCCCGGGCATCCTCCAGATAGCTGTCGAGCCGCGCCTGCTGGCGGGCATTGATGATGCTGGTGTAGTCCGGGTTGTCCGCCAGCTGCGGATAGAAGCGCTGGATGACGCGCCGGTAGGCTTCGACAAAGCCCTCGATGCGGTCCTGGGGCACCAGTACATAGTCGGGGGCAACACAGGTCTGGCCGGCGTTCATGGTCTTGCCGAAGGCGATGCGCTCGGCGGCATCTTCCAGCGGGACGTTTCGGGAAACGATGGCCGGCGACTTGCCGCCCAGCTCCAGGGTGACGGGTGTCAGGTTGTCCGCCGCCGCATGCAGGATGTGCCGGCCGATGCTGGTGGCGCCGGTGAACAGCAGATGATCGAAGGGCAGGCGGGCAAAGGCCGCGCCCACGTCCGCCTCGCCCAGCACGACCGCCACCTGATCCTCCGGGAAGACCCGGGCCAGCAGGTCCCTGACCAGCTGCGACGTCTCCGGTGTGGACTCACTCATCTTGATCATCACCCGGTTGCCCGCAGCCAGGGCGCCGACCAGCGGGCCAATGGCGAGAAAGAGCGGGTAGTTCCAGGGCACTATCACCCCGACCACCCCCAGCGGCTGATATACCACCTGCGCCGAGCCGGGCTGGAACGCCAGCCCCAGCGGGCGGCGCGATGGCTTCATCCAGCGGGGCAGGTGCCGGGAAATGTGGTCGATGGATTGCAGGCAGGGCAGCAGTTCGGCGAACAGGGTCTCGTCAACGGAGCGGTTGCCGAAGTCCCGGCTTACCGCCGAGGTCAAGGCGTGCTGCTGGTCCACCAGGGCCTGGCGCAGGGCCTTGAGCCAGCCGCGCCGGGCCGCAACCGAGGGCATGGGGTCGGCGAGGAAGGCAGCCCTCTGCCGTTCCAGCAGGGTCTCCAGTGCGACCGTCTGGGAAGGAAAGGACGACTGGTCCATGGCAACTCCCGTTTTCGAGTAATTACTCTAGGTTTGTAAAGGAGTTGCCGGACGCCGTCAAGCCAGGGGCAGGGTTTCCCCCGCAGCCAGCACCTGCGGGTTGACCAGATCCCGTGGGCGCTGGCCGCGCAGCCCTGCGAGGAGATTCTCCAGCGCGCGACGGGCCATGGCCATGCGGGTTTCCCGAGTAGCCGAGCCGATATGCGGCAGGCAGACCACATTGTTCAGGGCAAACAGGGGCGAGGTGCTCAGTGGCTCCCTGGCGAAGACATCCAGACCGGCGGCACGGATACGACCAGCCTGCAGCGCCGCGACCAGCGCCTGCTCATCCACCACCGGGCCACGGGATACGTTGATCAGGATGGCCTCGGGCTTCATCAGGGCCAGCTCATTGGTGCCGATCAGGTGGCGGGTTTCCGGGGTCAGCGGCACCATCGGGCAGACAAAGTCCGCCTCGGCCAGCAGCGCCTCGCGGGACAGGAAGCGTGCGCCCAGTTCGCGTTCCAGCTCGGGTTTGCGGCTGTTGCCGCTGTAGACGATGTCCATGCCGAAACCGAAGCGCCCGCGTCGGGCAATCGCTGCGCCTATCTTGCCGAGCCCGATGATGCCCAGGGTCTTGCCGTGCACGTCACAGCCGAAGCGCGTCTCGTCCACCGGTCGCGTCCACTGACCGGCACGCACCCAGGCATCCAGCTCGGGCACCCGTCGGGCCGTGGCCAGGATCAGGGCGAAGGCGAGGTCGGCCGTGGTTTCGGTCAGCACATCGGGCGTGTTGGTCAGCATGATGCCGCGACCGGTCAGGTAGCCCACATCGTAACTGTCGTAACCCACCGAGATGGTGGAGAGGATTTCCAGTTGCCGCGCCCCGGCCAGTTCGGCCTCACCCAGCCGCCGGTTGAAGCCGATCAGGCCGTGGGCCCGGGGCAGCACCTCCTGCAGGCGCGCGTCCCGATCCGGTGCGCTGGCGTCCAGCTGAATCACGTCGAACTCGGTGGCAATGCTTTCCAGCAGCTCGGGGTAGACACGGCTGAAGGCGACTATGGTCTTTTTCATGGGAATCTCTTGACGCGGGTGGCATCCAGGGAAACAGATGCGGGCGGCTTGTAAATGGGGGCGGATCACATGGCTGCAGCCAGTCGCTCAACCTCGGGCTGCTCACGATGTTCAGCCTGCCACAGATCGTAGGCGCTCTGCATGGCCAGCCACATACGGGCCTTGCCGATACCGGCGCGCTCCAGGCGTACGGCCAGGTCGGGACTGATGGGCGCGTGGCCATTGACGATCCGGGACAGCATCTCCCGGGAGTAGTGCAGGCCGCGGGCTGCCGCGGCGATCTTCAGGCCCAATTCGGGGAAAACATCTTCCCGGAGGATCTCACCGGGATGCGGGGGGGTGTGCATGGTCATGTGCAGGTCCTCAGTGGTAGTCCAGATAATTGAGCAGTTCTACGTCCTGCCCGGTGAAGCGGAAGGTCACGCGCCAGTTGCCGCTGACGGTGATAGCCCAGTACTCCGCCAGGTCGCCCTTGAGCAGATGCAGGCGAAAGCCAGGCATGTCTGCATCATCAGGGTTCTGGGCCTGTTCCAGCACAGCCAGAATACGTTTGAGGCGCTTGGCATGATCGGCGCGAATGCCACGGGTGGACCCCGTCTCATAGAACACCTTCAGGCCTTTGTGCTGGAAGGATTTAATCATGCCTCAAGTGTGAATCGGTTGTTCACGAATGTAAAGTGCAGTATCCGTTCAAAAATCGCGCCGCCCGCTACCGGGCCCGGATGCCATTGTCCGCATTGGGCTGTCAGAGCCGATAGAGCAGCGGATCCGTCAGGCGGAGAGGGCGTTACGGGGGATAGAAGGCGAGCTCTCGCGGTCTCAAGCAGCAGAGGGGCCGGCAATCGATATTCGCAAGGTATTCAGGGAGCGCCTGCTGGATCTGGGTACAGTGCTGAAATTCCAGCCCCATGGGAGCCCGGGCGGCGATGGGCGAGATACTGAGCGCCGTGAGCATCGAGCTCAGGGGCAAAGAAGTATGGGCCCAGAAAGCAATCGGCCCCGGCTGCAGGGCAGTCGGGGCCGATCACGATAATATGGTTGCGGGGGCAGGATTTGAACCTACGACCTTCGGGTTATGAGCCCGACGAGCTACCAGACTGCTCCACCCCGCGTCTGAGTTCGCCCATTCTACTCATTCGAAGAGGGCTGTCAAGCGATTGATGCAAAAAGAATTTTTATTTACCGTGGCGTGCACGGCGGGATAGCATAGCCCTAATGGGTGATGGCGTTATGATATGTCATCGTGTCTTGTACCAATTTTTTCACGTCCTGTTTTCCTGAGGGTCCTGCGGGCCGTTGTGCTATATCAACAGGAACGGCACAAGGAACACTTATGACAGAATCGGCGAACCCTTACCGCATCTCCCGGCTCTGGGCCGAGTTCGTCGATCCGGCTATGGAACGTGCCTACCGTCTGCACATGCAGCCATTGCTGGCACGACACCTGAGGGTGGCGCTCTGGGTCTGGGGTTGCCTGCTGCTGGCGTTCGGTCTGCAGGATCTGCTGGTCCTGGGCATGAGCGATGAATTCCTCATTCTGGCCGGCTGCAGGGCCCTGCAGGCGGCACTGGTCTTCGCTCTGGCGCTGCTGTTGCCTCGCTATCCGGGCCTGGCGGCCTCGGGGTATGCCGTCACGGCACTCGAGATAACCGGGCTGGTCCTGTTTCTGCCCATCTATTTCCTGCGCCCCGATATCGCCACCATCACCGTGATGGTGCTGGCGCTGATGCTGCTGGCGATGTTCCTGTTCGTGCCGAATCGGCTCAAGTTAACGCTGCTGTCAGCGGCGGTGGGGGTAACGCTGATCCTGGTGTCGATCTGGTCCAAGGGCCTCGGCGCGGATGTGATCATCGGAGCCCTCATACTGATGTCGCTGCCGGTGGTCACCGGTTTCTTCGCTACCCAGCAGCTGCACAAGGTGCAGCGCCGCCAGTTCGCCATGTACAGCCAGGCGCGGCGGGCCAACCGGGAGCTGAAGAAGGAGGTCGAGCGCCGTCGCCTGCTGGAGGAGGAACTCAAGCGCCAGGCCACCACCGACCCGCTGACCGGACTGTTCAACCGTCGCCAGTACGAGATGCTGTTTCGCCGTGAGCGCGAGCGCTGTCGGCGGCAGGGCAGTGCCATCTGCGTGGCCATGGCCGATCTGGACAGATTCAAGGCGCTCAATGACGAATTCGGTCATGACGGCGGTGACGAGGCGCTGCGCCATGTTGCCCGGCTGTTCACCAGCAAGCTGCGGGAAGGGGATGTGGTCGGGCGCTTCGGTGGCGAGGAATTCATCATACTGCTGCCCGATACCGGCGTCGCGGAGGCCGAGCGGGTGGTGGAGCGCCTGCGGCAGGCGCTGGAGGAGGAGCCATTGATGGTGGCCGGCAACCCATGCAGCCTGACGGCGACCTTTGCCCTGTCGCTGGTGCTGGATTCGGAGAACGATATCAGCGAAACCCTGCGCCGCGTCGATGCGGGCCTGTACCGCGGCAAGCGGTCGGGACGCAATCAGGTGGTGGTGGTCTGATAGGGTACAATCGTCGCCGTCATACGGCGGACTGTTGGCCTTGCGCAAGATCATCCATATCGACTGCGACTGTTTCTACGCCTCCATCGAGATGCGGGATGACCCGCGACTGCGCAACCGGCCGCTGGCGGTGGGTGGTGATCCCGGCAAGCGCGGGGTGATCGCCACCTGCAATTACGAGGCCCGCGCCTACGGCGTGCGCTCGGCCATGGCCTCGGCCTACGCCAAGAAGCTCTGTCCTGACCTGCTGATCGTGCCCGGCCGCATGTCGGTCTACCGGGAGGTGTCAGAGGCGATCCAGGCGATCTTTCACGAGTACACCACGCTGGTCCAGCCGCTGTCGCTGGACGAAGCCTATCTGGATGTCACCGACAGCGCCGCCTGCCGCGGCAGCGCTACGCTGATGGCCCGGGAAATCCGCGAGCGTGTTCGCCAGAGTCAGGGCATCACGGTTTCCGCCGGTGTGGCCCCGAACAAGTTCCTGGCCAAGATCGCCAGTGACTGGAACAAGCCCGACGGGCTCAAGGTAATACTGCCGGAGGAGGTGGATGATTTTGTCAGGGCTCTGCCGGTGGACCGCCTGCCGGGGGTCGGCAAGGTCACCGCCCGTCGTCTGCACAGCCTGGGGGTGGATACCTGTGAGGAACTGCGGGTCTGGCGTCGCCAGGACCTGTTGCGCGAGTTCGGCAGTTTCGGCGAGCGCCTCTGGGAGCTGGCCCGCGGCATTGATGACCGTCCGCTGGTGGTGGAGCGGGTGCGGCAGTCGGTGAGTGTGGAGCATACCTATGAGCAGGATCTGCCGGATCTGGCGGCCTGCATTGCCGCCTTGCCGTCCTTGCTGGAAAAACTGGCCCAGCGATTGGGCCGGCTGGAAGGCGACTACCGGGTGACCAAACCCTTCATCAAGCTCAAGTTTCAGGACTTTACCCAGACTACCCTGGAGCAGGCCGGCATGCCGGTGACCCCGGCGGGCTTCGAGGAACTGTGCAGCCAGGCCTATGCCCGGGGTGGGCGGCCGGTGCGGTTGATCGGTGTGGGTGTGCGCCTGGATAACGCGCACAGCCCGATCGGTGAGCAGTTGCCGCTGTTCTAGGCCCGGGCAGCCTTGCTGCAGGCAGGGCACAGATGGTTGTCGCCCCGGGGCGTCCAGCCCAGCTGACTGATGCGCTGCACGGCCTTGGCGGTGCGTTGCTGCAGGTCGTCACTGTCTGCGGCGAGAAACTCGAAGGCCTGTTCCCTGCTGCACTGGTCGCACCGGATCGACCAGCCCAGCACCAGCTGACCGCGCAGATCCGGGCCGCTGGCGGTGGCGGTCCACTGGCCGGGCGGATTGATCAGATAGCGGATCTTGTTCACCTGCAGGGGCAGCGGCAGATCGCGGCTGCCCTTGACCGTGCAGATCAGCGTATCGCCCGGCTGGATGCCGCCGCCCTGACCGGTCACCTGATAGAGTCCGCCGGCCAGGGTCCGGCATTCGATCAGGGTATGTGAAGGGTTCAGCGCCGTGCGCCGGAAGTCATGTTCTGCCATGGGAGTATCCACCGGGGGGAAAGGCCACATGATAACACCGGTGCAGGTTGGCATATCACCACGCTCACTGATGGTCCGCCTCGCGGCGCTGGGCTTGTAGGATCTGACCAACAGCCAGACCAATACACCAGAGGACACACCATGAGCGTAATGCAATTGTTCGACCTGACCGGCAAGGTTGCCCTGATCACCGGCGGCACCAAGGGATTGGGTCTGCAGATGGCCCAGGCACTGGGGGAGCAGGGCGCACGCATCTTCATGAACGCGCGCAAGGCTGACGAAGTGCAGCAGGTAGTGGCCGAGCTCAAGGCCCGTGGCATCGAAGCCGACGGCATCGCCTGCGACCTGAGCAAGCCCGAAGGCAACCCCATCACTACCCTGGTGGATGCCGCCGAAGCCCGTTTCGGCACCATCGACATCCTGATCAACAATGCCGGCACCACCTGGGGCGAGCCGGCGGCCGAGCACAGCTATGCCGGCTGGCAGAAGGTGATGTACCTGAACGTGGACGCCTGCTTCCTGCTGGCCCAGGAAGTGGCCCGCCGCTTCATGATCCCCAGACGGTCGGGCAAGATCATCAACATTGCCTCCATCGCCGGCCTCAAGGGCAACGGCCCGAATACCGGGGTGCATACTGCTGCCTATAACACCAGCAAGGCCGCAGCCATCAACCTGACCCGTGCACTGGCTGGCGAGTGGGGCGCCTACAACATCAACGTCAATGCCATCTGCCCGGGCTATTTCCCGACCAAGCTGGCCAAGGGGCTGGACCACGTTGCCGAGTCCATCATCAAGGGCACCCCGATGGGGCGTGTCGGTGGCGAGGATGACATCAAGGGTGTGGCACTGCTGCTGGCCAGCGAGGCATCACGTCACATCAGTGGGCAGGCGATTGCCGTGGACGGCGGCTACTCCGCCGTCTGAGCCTTACTCCAGACCCTGACGCAGTGTCTCGGCCGAACGCAGCAGTGCCTCCCGGTGCTGCTGCTCCAGTTCGGCCATGTGGCGCTCGTGCTGCCGCCGCTCGGCCAGGGGCAGCTCCTTCCAGGCGGCGTGGGTCGGAATGTGCGCCGTGGCATTGTAGAGCGTTTCCAGTACCTCGATATCCAGATCGGCCGGTCGGGCGCCGCTGTAGTTGTCCAGCAGGACCTTGAGGCGGATGGCGCCCTCGATCGCCGGCAGCTGACCGTCAAGCAGGGCCTGGGCCAGGAGCTGGATATCGCCGGCCAGTCGCTGGTTGCGGGCCTGGAGTGACTCGGCCTGACGCTGGCGATTGCGCCATACCTGGTACCACAGCCAGGCGGCGTAGCCGGCGAGCAGGAAGATCAGCAAGAGTCCACTGAGGACCAGCCAGTCGGTTGGCTGCATGGTGGTTATCCCTTCGGCCCGGTTCGGCGGGTCATCGTTTCAGGTTCAGGTCAGCGGGATCCAGGGTACCCTGTTCGTCCAGCGTCAGGCGCCGGGCCCAGAACAGCCCGGTATTGATATGGCCGCTGATCCGGTAATCAACCGGCTGCTGGTGCTCGACCATGTCCAGCAGACCACCCAGATGACGCCACAGATTGGATCTCACCGTCAGATCGAAGTACTCCGACCCGTAGGCCGGTACCGTGAAATGCCGGTCCGCCACGCCGGTGGCCAGCCGCATGCCGTTCAGATACACCTGATACTGCATGCCACGAACCGGCAGACTGCGGTCATTGGGGTTGTCCACCCGCATGCGCAGGCGGAAGGACTGCTCCCAGAGATTGGCCTTGAGCATTTCCACGTTGGCCAGGGTCACCTCCGGCTCGCTGTAGGACCGGCTGAACATGGCACAGCCCTGCAGGCTGAACAGCCCCAGCAGCATCAGCAGTGTCAGTCCAGTCGAGCGCAGCATCATGGCGATCCCTCCTTGCAGGAACTGCCCCGTGAGTGGACGGAGTTGTCGCTCACCGGCAGCCTGTCCATACTAGGTTCAGTTGAGTTGAAACAGCAACCGAACCTAGCACCGATTTGAGACAAGGGAGTGAAAAATGGCAGCGTTCGAGGTGGTTTTCCGCGGGCAGGTGCGCCCGGGAGTGGATATCGAGCAGGCCAGGAGCCGCATCGGGCAGTTGTTCCAGGTTGGTGAGCGGCAGCTTGAGGTCCTGTTCTCCGGCCGGCGGATAGTCATCAAGCAGGGGCTGGACGAGGCCGGTGCGCAGAAGTACCGCGAAGCCATCGAGCGGGCCGGTGCGCTCTGCGAGATAGTGCCCATGGCCGATGAGCAGGTGTCTGCGCCTGCGTCTGAACCCGCATCCGCACCCGCCCCCGCACCCGAGCCGGCCCGCCCTGCGGCACCCGCCGCCGCGGCGATTCAGCCGAGGGACGAGTACATGGCGGCCTTCCGCGATGTTCAGGCGCCGGACCTGCCCATCGCCCCATTGGGCGCGGACATGCAGGACAGTTACAGCGAATTCACGCCGCTGGATATCGATCTGTCAGCCTTTTCGCTGGCGCCTGTCGGCAGCGATATGGGGCAGCTCCCCCGCAGCCCCGCCGGGCCAATTCCCGATACCAGTCATCTGCATCTGGCCGACGAGGGCAATAACGGCTAGGGGCTGTCAGTACCGGCAGCACTGCTTGAACTTGCGTCCCGAGCCGCAGGGGCAGGCATCGTTGCGACCGACGCTGAGCGGGTGATTGGGATCGATGAAGTACCAGCGCCCGTCCAGTTGGCAGAACTCCGAGCGTTCCAGGTGACTGTGACGGGTGCCGTCCGGGTCCGCCCAACGGGCCACGAAGCTGACCCGGGCGCGGCTGGCGGTGTCGCCATCGGGGGCATCCTCGGTCACTTCCAGCCCCAGCCATTCGCTTTCCCGGCTCCACTGCTCCATGGCCTGCCGGTCGAGCAGTGCCTGCTGCGCGGGCAGCGTGGTCTGCACCAGATAGTCGATCAGTCCCAGCACGTAGGCGCTGTAGCGTGAGCGCATGAGGCGCCCGGCGCCGGCGGCGGGGCGGCCCTGGTGCAGGGGCTGGCAGCAGTCGGCATAGGGGCGACCGTCTCCGCAGGGGCAGGGCATGTCGGGCTGTGATGCAAGCATGGTATTTGCCTTGAGGTCTGAACAGAGGTGGGTGAGATGGTATCATCCCTGTTCTGCCCCGGAGACCGCATGCTCAACGATGACCTCAAGGCCCAGATCCAGACGGCCTACCGTACCTTCCTCGAAAACAAGTCGCTGAAGCCGCGTTACGGCCAGCGATTGATGATCGCCGAGGTGGCCAAGCTGTTCGGTGGAGTGAGCCTGGACGAGGAAGGCCATCGGGATGGAGAGGCGGCGGTTGCCGTGGTCGAGGCCGGCACCGGGACCGGCAAGACGGTCGCCTATTGCCTGGCCGGCATTCCCATAGCCAGGCATCTGGGCAAGCCGCTGGTGATCTCCACCGCCACCGTGGCCCTGCAGGAGCAGATAGTGCTCAAGGACCTGCCGGATATTCAGCGCAATGCGGGCCTGGATTTCCAGTTCTCCCTGGCCAAGGGGCGCGGACGCTATGTGTGTCTGTCCAAACTGGACCAGCTGCTGCAGGACAACCAGGCGCTGGCCAGCCAGCAGCAGGGCTTTGCCGAAGAGGGCTTTCGCATCGACGTGGATGAGGCGGGCCTGAAGCTCTACACCCGCATGGTCGAGGCGCTGGCCAGCAACAAGTGGGATGGCGAGCGTGATTCCTGGCCCGAGGCGCTGGAGGATCAGGACTGGTCGCGGCTGACCACCGATCATATCCAGTGCACCAACCGCCGCTGCGGTCACTTCAACCAGTGCGTGTTCTACAAGGCCCGCGAGGGCATCCAGAAGATCGATGTCATAGTCACCAACCACGACCTGGTGCTGGCCGATCTGGCCCTGGGCGGCGGGGCCATACTGCCCGACCCGCGGGACTGCCTGTACGTGTTCGATGAGGGGCATCACCTGCCGGACAAGGCGATCAGCCATTTCGCCCACCATACCCGCATGGGCGCCACTGCCGACTGGCTCGATCAGCTGGACAAGAACCTGACCAAGCTGCTGGCCCAGCACCCGCTGCCCGGGGATTTCGGGCGTCTGCTGGAGCAGGTGCCCCAGCAGGCCCGGGAACTGAAGCCGCATCAGCAGTTCATGGCCCAGGCCCTGGGCGAGGTCGCGGACTTTGCCAGTGCCGAGGACGGCAGCGGCCAGATCCGTCCTCAGTATCGCTTCGAGCATGGGGTGGTGCCAGAGCAGCTGCGTGAGATGTCGGTGGAACTCAAGGGCGGCTTCGGGCGCATCAGCGACCTGCTGCAGCGGCTGGTCGATCTGCTCAAGGACGCGATGGACGGCGAGGTCAGTGGCGTGCACCAGACCCAGGCCGAGGAATGGTATCCGCTGTTCGGCGCACTGCAGGCCCGGGCCGAGGCCAACTGGACCCTGTGGACCCAGTTCAGTCTGGTCGACCCCGAGGACAAGCCGCCGACCGCTCGCTGGATGACCCTGACCGAGCAGGGTGATCTGGAGGTGCATGTCAGCCCCATACTGGCGGCCGACACCCTGCGTCAGTACCTGTGGCACGCGGCCTTTGCCGCCCTGGTCACGTCCGCCACCATCACCGCCCTGGGCCGCTTTGACCGTTTCATCCACCGCGCCGGTCTGCCGCGCAGCGCGGTGTGCACCCTGGCACCCAGTCCGTTCCGCTATGCCGAGAGTGGCGTGCTGCGGGTACCCGACTATGGTGCAGATCCGCGGGACAACACCGCCCACAGCGCTGCCATCATCGAGCATCTGCCGGACATCCTGCGTGACGAGCCGGGCAGCCTGGTGCTGTTCTCCTCGCGCCGGCAGATGCTCGAGGTGTACGCCGGTCTGCCGGCGGATTTTCGCGAGCGCATACTGGTGCAGGGCGACCTGTCCAAGCAGGAACTGATCCGCCAGCACCGCGCGCGGGTCGACAAGGGCCAGCAGAGCGTGATCTTCGGTCTGGCCAGCTTTGCCGAAGGGGTGGATCTGCCGGGCAAGTATTGCGAACACGTGGTGATTGCCAAGATCCCCTTTGCCGTGCCGGATGATCCGGTGGAGGCGGCTCTGTCGGAGTGGATAGAGCGCAATGGCGGCAACCCCTTCATGGAGATTGCGGTACCGGATGCCTGCCTGCGCCTGGTCCAGGCCTGCGGCCGGCTGCTGCGTACCGAGCAGGACACCGGCATTATTACCCTGCTGGATCGGCGGCTGGTGACCCAGCGCTATGGCAAGGCTATCCTTGCCGCGCTGCCGCCGTTTCGGCGGGAAATCGAGTAGGAGGCCATTCGCCCCGGGGCGCGGCTCCTACAGTTGCAGGCGCCAGCTGGGCTGTAGGAGCGCCGCCCCTGGCGCGAAATCACCGGACCCGGACCGGAACAACCCAGGCCAACCCATTAATCGGACAAGAACCAATAAGATGACCCAGATACAAGGCTATTTCGACCCCCGCTTCGAAACCGTGCGCGAACTCTTTGCCCAGCAGCAGCGCGACCCGCAGGCCCGCGGGGCCGCGCTGTGCGTCACCGTGGGGGATACCACTGTGCTGGATATCTGGGCCGGGGTGATGGACAAGGACAACAGCCGGGTCTGGGAACAGGACACCCTGGTCAACGTCTTCTCCTGTACCAAGCCGCTGGGTGCGGTGGCCCTGCTGCAGCAGGTAGAGGCCGGTCGTATCACGCTGGATCAGCCGGTGGCGGACATCTGGCCGGAGTTTGCCCAGGCCGGCAAGCAGCAGGTCACCCTGCGTCAGCTGCTCAGTCATCGCTCCGGGGTTTCCGCCATCAGCGAGCCGATGGCGCCGGAACAGCTGTTCGACTGGCAGGCCATGACCGCCGCTATTGCAGCCCAGGAACCCTGGTGGGAGCCCGGCAGCCGGCATGGCTATGCGCCCCTGACCTATGCCTGGCTGCTGGGTGAGCCCCTGCGCCGGCTGAGCGGACAGATGCCGGGAGATTACCTGCGTGAACGGCTGTTTCTGCCTTTGGGCATGGACTTCCATGTCGGCGTCCCCGACGCGGATCTGCCGCGTATCGCGCACCTGTCGCGGCTGCGCAATCAGTCTGGGGACGAGTACGCCCGCGCCCTGTTCGCCGCCATGGGCAATGCCGCAGGCCTGCAGTGGAAGGCCTTCGCCAACCCCAGCAGCCTGCAGACCAGTACCAACAAGCGGGAATGGCAGCAGGCGCAGATCCTGGCCGCCAACGGCACCGGTAATGCCCGTTCCCTGGCGCGTTTCTGGCAAGCGCTGGCCCACGACGGGCAGCTCGGGGATGTCCGCCTGCTGGACAGCGAACTGGTGCGACTGATGCGCCGTGAGCACAGTGCCGGGGACGATCTGACGCTGCTGTGTCCGACCCGCTTCGGCCTGGGCGTGATGCTCGAGCAGGACTGGCAGGGGGGCAGCTTCGGCATGGGCGCCAATGCCTTCGGTCATCCGGGTGCCGGTGGTTCGCTGGGCTTTGCCGACCCGGACGCCAGGGTCGGTTTCGGCTATGTGACCAATACCATGGGGCCCTATGTGCTCACCGACCCCCGGGCGGGCGAACTCAGCCGCGAGGTCTACCGTTGCCTGCGCGAGTTCTGTTGAGCAGCGTCAATGGCGTCCGCAGGCAGATATGCCAGAATCAGCAGCATGATCTTTCAGGAAGTTCGCCCGTGAAATACAGCATTGCCGATATGCGCCGCAACTACACCCGTTATGGACTGGTGGAGGAGCAGGCCCCCGATGATCCCTTCAGTCTGTTCGGCCTCTGGTTCAGCCAGGCGGTGGAAGTGGAGTCCACCGAACCCAATGCGATGATGCTGGCCAGCGTCGACGGCGACGGTCAGCCCCATCTGCGCACCCTGCTGCTCAAGGGGTTCGACGAGCGGGGCTTCGTGTTCTTCACCAACTACCAGAGCGCAAAGGCGGGGCAGCTGCTGGCCAACCCCCGGGCGGCAATGACCTTCTGGTGGCACGACCTCGAGCGCCAGGTGCGCATCGAAGGCCAGGTGGAGAAGGTCAGCGCCGAGGAATCCGACCAGTACTTCCACAGCCGCCCTCTGGGCAGTCGGCTGGGCGCCTGGACCTCACCCCAGAGCCAGGTGATCAGCGGCCGCGAAGAGCTCGAACGGCGTCTGGCCGAGGTCGAAGCGCGGTTTGCCGATGCCGAGCCGGAGCGTCCACCGCACTGGGGCGGCTTCCGTCTGGTGCCGCAGATGATCGAATTCTGGCAGGGCCGGCCGAGCCGGCTGCATGACCGGTTGCGTTATCGCCGGGTCGAGGATGCCTGGGTGCGCGAACGCCTGGCCCCGTGAGGGGCGCGCCGGCGCCTCAGCGCGCCTTCAGCCAGGCCAGGGCGCCCCGGCCGGCGACCAGGCCACTGGCGAAGCAGGCGGTCAGCAGATAGCCGCCGGTCGGGGCTTCCCAGTCCAGCATTTCCCCCGCGCAGAACACCCCGGGAAGCCGGCGCAGCATCAGCTGGTCATCCAGCGCCTGGCGGGCGATGCCGCCGGCGCTGCTGATGGCTTCGTCCAGTGGCCGGGTACCGTGCAGTCGGATCGGCAACGCCTTGATGCCGGCGGCCAGTTGCGCGGAATCCAGCAGTTGCGCTCGCTCCAGACATTCATGCAGCAGAGCGACCTTCAGGCCATCCAGACCGGCGCGCTTGCGCAGTATGCTCGACAGGGTCTGGCCCTTGCGCGGTCTGGTGAGCAGCTCGGCGAGCTGTGCCGGACTGCGGTCCGGGGCCAGATCCAGCTGCAGGGTGGCCTGCCCGTCACGCTCCAGTAATTCGCGCAGGGGCGCGGACAGGGCATAGACGAGGCTGCCTTCCAGACCATCCTCGGTGATGATGCATTCGCCGCGGCGCTCCAGCTGCTCGCCGCTGGTGGTGCTCAGACGGGCAACCACAGGCTTGAGCGGCTGCCCGGCGAACCTGCTGCTCAGGTGCTGGCTCCAGTTGCAGAGAAAGCCACAGTTGGTCGGCCGCAGATCCCGGATGTCCATGCCCTTCTCACGCAGCAATGATACCCAGCGGCCATCGGAGCCCAGGCGTGCCCAGCTGCCGCCACCCAGGGCGAGGATCACGGCGTCGGCCTGTACCCGCCGGTGCCCGGCAGGAGTGTCGAACATCAGGGCCTGCTGCTCATCCCAGCCCAGCCAGCGGTGGCGGGTGTGCAGCTGCACCCCCGCATCACGCAGGCGCTTGAGCCAGGCGCGCAGCAGGGGTGCCGCTTTCATGTCGGTGGGAAATACCCGACCGGAAGAGCCGACGAAGGTATCTATGCCCAGGTCGTGAATCCACTGGCGCAGGGCAGGGGCATCCAGTTGTTCCAGCCAGCCCGCCACCCAGGGCGCGGCTTCGCGGTAACGGCTGATAAAACGCTCCGCTGCCTCGGAGTGGGTGATATTCATGCCGCCGACCCCGGCCAGCAGGAACTTGCGGCCCACCGAGGGCATGGCGTCAAACAGGGCAACCGACAGGCCTGCGCCAGCCACGGTTTCTGCGGCCATCAGGCCGGCCGGGCCACCGCCGATGACGGCGACGAGGGGCGCGCTGGAGGAGGGCTGGGGCGACATGCGGAGCTCCGGTGTGAACTGCGGCGCAGTGTACCTCAAAGCCGGGCGAGTACGCAGTGACAGCACGGTTTACAAGCCGATACTGTCAGAATGCGACGCCGGGGTTTAGAATCTCATCCCTTTTCGGTGCGACACTCTGTCGCGATTATGACGTCGTCCCCTCCCGCCCCCTGGCGGCAGGGCAGTCGAGGAGCCGCTATGAGCGAAAAACTGGATGACCTGGTCAGCCTGCTGGCGCTGGAGAAGATAGAAGAGAATCTGTTTCGTGGTCTGAGTCAGGATCTTGGCTTTCGCCAGCTGTTCGGTGGCCAGGTTCTCGGACAGGCCCTGTCCGCTGCCAGCCAGACAGTGGCGCCGGAGCGCAAGGTGCACTCGGTTCATGGTTACTTCCTGCGCCCGGGCGATGCCCGTCTGCCGATCGTCTATCAGGTGGAGTCGCCCCGCGATGGCGGCAGCTTCACCACCCGCACCGTCACCGCCATCCAGAAGGGACGGGCGATCTTCACCCTGATGGCATCCTTTCACGGTGATGAGCGGGGTGTCTCGCACCAGACGCCGATGCCCGAGGTGGTCGGCCCGGAAGGATTGAAGAGCGAGCTGGACGTGGCACTGGAGCATCAGCACCTGATCCCCGAGGCCGTGCGCGAGAGCGTGCTGTGTCCCAAGCCGATCGAGATCCGTCGGGTCAACGGCTACAACCCCTTCAACCCGAAGAAGTCCGAGCCGCAGCAGTACATCTGGTTCCGCGCCGCGGGCGAGCTGCCCGATGACGACCACCTGCACCGCTACCTGTTTGCCTACGCGTCGGACTTCAACCTGCTGAGCACCGCGGCGCTGCCCCATGGCATTTCCACCTGGTCACCGCGCATGCAGGTAGCCAGCATCGACCATGCGGTCTGGTTCCATCGCCCGCTGCGCATGGATGACTGGCTGCTGTACGCCATGGACAGCCCCTCGGCCAGCGGCGCCCGGGGCTTCTCCCGTGGTCTGGTGTACAACCGTGCCGGCGAACTGGTGGCCTCGGTGGCGCAGGAGTCGCTGATGCGTGAGCGCAATGACGGTATCTGACCTGCCGCTGCGGGGCTGGATATTCGATCTGGACGGTACCCTGACCATCGCCCAGCATGACTTCGCGGCGATCCGCCGGGAGCTGGGCATCCCCGCCGAGGAGGATATTCTCGAGCATCTGGGGCGTCTGCCGATTGCCGAGCGCGACGAGCTCAATGCCCGTCTCGACGACATCGAGCTGCGCCTGGCCAGCCAGGTGGAGCCGGCGCCGGGGGCGGCGGAACTGATCCGCGAGCTGCACGGCCGTGGCGCGCGGCTGGGGATACTCACGCGCAACCTGCGCACGGTGGCGCTGGCCTCGCTGGACAGGATAGGTGTACTGGAATGTTTCGCACCCGAGCATGTGCTCGGACGCAACGATACGGCTCCCAAGCCTGCGCCCGACGGTATCCATCAGCTGCTCGCCGGCTGGCAGCTGCGCCGGGAGCAGGCGGTCATGGTCGGGGACTTCCGCTTTGATCTGGAGGCCGGGCGTGCGGCGGGCTGCCATACCTGTCTGGTGCACCCGGACAACAGCTGGCCGGAGCTGGCCGATATGCACGTAGCGGACTGCCATGCGCTGCTGGCACAGGTACAGTCCGCCAGCTGAGCTGCCGACTTACATGCTCAGGCGCATGGACAGGTCGACGGCCTTGATGTCCTTGGTCAGACTGCCGATGGAGATGTAGTCCACACCGGTTTCCGCCACGCTGCGCAGGTTGGCCTCGTTGATGCCACCGGAGGCCTCGAGCCCGGCACGACCGGCGGTGATGCTGACTGCGGTGCGCATGTCCTCGTGGCTCAGCTCGTCCAGCATGATGATGTCGGCACCGGCCTCCAGTGCCTGGCGCAGCTCGTCCAGACTCTCCACCTCGACTTCCACCGGTTTGCCCGGAGCCAGTGCGCGGGCCTGGCTGACCGCCGCCTGGATACCGCCGCAGGCGGCAATGTGGTTTTCCTTGATCAGGAAGGCATCGAACAGGCCGATGCGGTGGTTGTGGCAACCGCCACAGGTGACCGCATATTTCTGTGCCAGGCGCAGGCCGGGCAGGGTCTTGCGCGTGTCCAGCAACTTCACGCCGGTGCCTTCGACCAGATCAGCGAAATAGCGGCTGCGGGTCGCAGTGGCAGACAGGGTTTGGATGAAGTTGAGAGCACAACGCTCGCCGGTCAGCAGTCCCCGCGCCGGGCCGCTGAGCAGGCAGAACGGCTGGTTGGGCTCGAGCCGGTCGCCATCGGCGGCCAGCCATTCGACGCTGATCTGCGGGTCGACCTGACGGAAGACCTCATCCGCCCAGGCGGTGCCACAGAGGGTGGCGGGTTCCCGCGAGATGATGGTCGCCCGCGCCTGACGATCCGCCGGAATCAGTGCCGCGGTAATATCACCGCTGCCGACGTCCTCGGCCAGCGCCCGGCGCACCTCGTCCTGTATGGAAGGCTGCAGACTTTCAAGGGTGATATTGGGCATGGGCGACTCCGTTGCGGTCGATGGTACGGCGAAAGCCTGTCAGTATACCCCCGTGGTCGGGGCCGGGAACATGGGCGGTGCGCCTTCATAAATTGTGACGCCGAGCAAATATTGAGTGCTTGCTACTACCGCTGTCAGCAAAGCATGTATACTTTCACTATATTTTGACGTCAGAAAATCGTCATTAAAGGGCGTCCACCATGAAGGACTGCTCGCCGGGAGAATGGCAATGTCCAAGGATCACAACAATGTTGTTTCCCTTGCTTCTGTGGGGCAGGGCGTCCGCCGCCAGGGGGCGGTGTCGCGTGGCAGCTTGCCCCCGCCGCTGGCTGCGGTCCGCGACCGAGTGCAGACCTTCCTGCGGGTCGGCCTGAGCGAGCTGTTCGACAATGCCGATGACACCCTCTTTGCCAAGGCCGATCGCGCCGCCAGCAATGCCGATCAGAGCATGTTCTTCGATGCCATGCGGCTGCTGCGCCTGCAGCGTCACGCCGTAGAGAAGAGCTGCTGCGAGGGCCTGGACCGCCAGTTCAACGAACTGCAGGGCTACCGTCGCGCCGCCGAGGCGCCCGCCTCCTACGATCTCGACTCCCTGAGCCTGGTACAGCCCGACGAGCTGGAGCAGACGGTCGCCATGGACAGCATGGTGGGTCGGGTTCTGGCGCGTAATCAGCAGGCCCTTACCCATCTGACCCTGCGCCTGAATGCCCTGGTCAATGGCGGGATCAGCGATGCCGACAATGTTCTGGCGCCGGCCCAGCTGGTGCAGCTGTTTGTCGATGGCTATGCGCCGCTGAACCTGGACATCAAGGTCCGCCTGATCATCCTCAAGATGTTCGAGCGGCACGTGTTCAACTCCCTCGATTCCCTTTACGCGGACATCAACGAGCTGCTGGCCAATGCCGGCGTGCTCCCCGATCTGAAACAGGGCGGTCCGGTGCGCCGTCCCCGGGCCGAACGTCCGACACCCGCCGCCGGCCGGCCCGCTGCCACCACCGGAGCGGCGGAGGATGGCGCTGAGCAGCAGCAGGTCCTGTCGATCTTCAGCGAGCTGATCAGCAGCTGGCGGCACGTCAGTGGCGATGTGGCCCTCAGTGCCCTGGGCGCGCCCAGTGCTCCCCCGGTGCGCAGTGATGAGCTGCTCGGCATGCTCAACCACTTTGCCAGTCAGGCGAGCCATTCCGGCGCCTCGCTGACCGATCTGCGCAATCACATCAATCACCAGTTGACCGAACAGCAGCGCCAGACCGGCGAGGTGCGCAAGCTGGACCGGGTGGATGACGATGTCATCAGTCTGGTGTCCATGCTGTTTGACGTGGTGCTGGATGATGACCAGCTGCCCGCCGCCCTCAAGGCGCTGATCGGCCGCATGCAGCTGCCGATCCTGCGGGTCGCCATTGCCGACAAGAGTCTGTTCAACAGAGCCTCCCATCCGGCTCGCCGGCTGCTCAACGAGCTGGCTCGGGCGACCATGGGCTGGAGCGACCATGATGATCTGCAGCGCGACCAGTTGCATGCCCTGCTTGAACGCATGGTCGACCGCATGCACGGCGAGGCGCTGGTGGATGCGGCCTTCTTCGAGCAGATGCACGAGGAGCTGGCGGGTTTCGTGCGCCTGGAACAGCGTCGCGCAGAGCGGCTGGAGCAGCGTACCCGGGATGCTGAAGAGGGCCGGGCGCGGGTCGAGGCGGCGCGCAGCCAGGCTGCCAGGGTGCTCAATGGTCTGTTGATGGGGCGGACTCTGCCGGTATTCGTGGTGGACCTGCTGCGCGATCGCTGGAGCCAGGTTCTGCAGCTGGCGCACCTGCGCGAGGGCAGGGACTCGAGCGCCTGGCAGGATGCCGTGGCCCTTGCCGAACGCCTGGTGGAAAGTGTCGAAATCCCTGTTCGGGAAACCCTCGAGCAGCGGCGTCGGCTCAATGAGCAGGTCTGCGAAGGACTGTGTGACGGGATGCGACTGATTGGCGAGGAGCAGCCGGAGGATTCTCCGCAGTTGCATCAGCTTCAGGCGCTGCAGCAGGCGGCACTGGCCACGATGGCGCCGCCGGCACCGACGGTGGTCGAGCCGGTCGAAGCGTCCTTTATGGTCGAGCCGGTATCGGCTCCGATCTCCGAGGTTGAATCCGTTCCGGCAGCCGAACCGGGTCAGCCCGAGCTTGCCGTCGACATTCCGCTGCTGACCGATATGGTGCTGGTCGAGGAACCGGTTCTGGAGGAGCCGCTGCCCGAGTCGCAGCCGGAGACCGTGGCGGAGCTGCCGGACGCCGAGGCCGCGGCCTGGGTCGACAGCCTGCATACCGGCAGCTGGTTCGAGCTGGCCGCGAGCGAAGACCGGCCGGCGCAACGCTGCAAGCTGGCGGCGATCATCAGCTTCAGCGGCAAGTACATCTTCGTCAATCGCAGTGGCATGAAGGTCGCAGAATATGGGCATCTGGAACTGAGCAGCCTCTACCAGCGCGGCGAAATCCGCCTGCTGGCCAACGATCAGCTGTTCGATCGCGCCCTGGAGTCGGTGATCGGCAATCTGCGGCAACTGCGCGGCAGCCGTTCCTGAGGGGCGGGCTGCCCGGCTTGCAGCCCGGGCCCGGGACACCCTAGGATAGCGGTTTTGCTGTCGGGGTGCGGTTTCCATGCAGGTTGATCAGAACGGCTGGCTGAGCGAGGCAGCGCATTGCCCCTCCAGCCATTTCAATGAGCGTCCGGATTCGGACGACATTTCCCTGCTGGTGATCCACAACATCAGCCTGCCGCCGGGCCAGTTCGGCACCGGCTGCGTCCAGCAGTTCTTCAGCGGCACCCTGGATTGCTCAGCCCACCCCTATTTCCTGGAAATCGCCGATCTGCGTGTCTCGGCCCATTTCCTTGTCGAACGCGATGGCTCCATCACCCAGTTCGTATCCTGCCTGCAGCGCGCCTGGCATGCGGGTCGGTCAGCTTTTGGCGGGCGGGACAACTGCAATGACTTTTCCATCGGCGTCGAGCTGGAGGGCACCGACGAGCTGCCCTATACCGCCGCCCAGTATGACAGCCTGGTGAGGCTGACCCGGGCCCTGCGACGGGTCTATCCGCTGATCACGGCGCAACGTATTACCGGGCACGAGCATATTGCCCCGGGGCGCAAGACCGACCCCGGTCCGGCCTTTGACTGGAACTCCTACCTCGCGCGGCTCGACGCCCCTCTCGAAGAAGGTGAAGACTGATGAATTTTCTGGTGCTGTTGCTGGTTGGACTGATCCTGCTGTGGTCACCCTGGCAGCGCGGTTATCCGCGGGATCTGCTGCAGTCATGGGTGCTGCGCGCCGGTGCCATCGGGACTGGCTGGCGTGCGGTAGCGGCGGTGCTCGCGCTGCTGCTGCCGATCGCTGTGCTGTTGTGGCTGGTGCAGGGGGTGGCCTATGGGTTTCTCACCCTGGTGCTGCATGTGGCACTGATGCTGTTGTGCGTGGGACGGCACGATCCGCTGCGCGGTTTCGGTCGGGAGTTCGTGAGCGCCTGGCAGCGCGGCGACCAGGCGGCGGCCGCTCTGGTTGCAGAGCAGCAGCTGGGAGTGGTCGACTCCGCGCCGGCGGGGCTGCTGACCCAGGTGCGTGCACGCATGGCCGCGACCTGCCTGCAGGATTATCTGGTGCCGGCCTTCTGGTATCTGCTGGTCGGGCCGCTGGGGGCATTGGCCTATCGTCTGCTGGAGCTGCTGCGGCAGCAGGGGACGCATGCAGCGGTGCAGCCTGCGGGGATGCTGGTACACGCGCTGGAATGGATACCCGCCAGGCTGATGGCACTGAGCTTCGCCCTGGTCGGCCAGTTCGAGAGTACGCTGCGCACCCTGAGGTCGCTGGCTGCCCAGTGGGAACTGTCTGCCGGGGAGCTGGTGGCGCGGTGTGCAGCGGCGGCCCTGAGCACCGAGCGCGGCGCGGAGGACATTGCGGTGATTGACGAGCAGCGACAGCTGCTGGTCCGCTGCATACTCAGCTGGGCAGTGATCATCGCCTTTCTTTCCCTGCTGGGTTAAAGAAGCGGGAGGCAGCGCCGATAGAATGACAAGCGCCACCGGGATGCGACCGGCGGCAGGAGTACAAGAAATACTCCTGAAGGGAGTCAAGTTGTGAGGAGAGTCGCTTGAACAGTCTATTGGCACCGGCCATGGCCCTGATGAACAGGCTCAGTTACGCCTGGAAATTCTGTCTGATCAGTGCCCTGTGCTTCATCCCCCTGGTGGTGGTCAGCGGCCTGCTGGTTCATCAGGCCTGGGACCGGGTGCAGGCGTCACGCCACGCCCTGGACTCCATGCACATCCTGCGTCAGCTGGTACAGCTGATTCCGGATGCTGAGCGGGTCCGTGGTCTCGATATCGCCGCTTTCCATCTGGGTGTGGGTGATGAGGGAGCCGTGCTCGAGCAGCGCAGCCAGGAGGTGCGCCAGCGCATCATCTCCGGTCTTCAGGCTGTGGTCATCGAAGGCCACTCGGCGGAAGCGCGTGAACTCAACGAGCAGCGCGACGCCCTGGTGGCCGCCTATCGCGAAACCGCTACCGCCTCCCTGCGCAACCGCGGTCAGATGAGCACCCAGGCGCATGTGGACCTGCTGTCGCTGCTCACATTCAGCGCGGCCTACAGCGGCCTGTCCCATGACTACGACCGCGATGTGCGGCAACTGATGGATCTGCTGGTCAATCATGCCCCCCAGGTCACCTCCACCGTTGGTCTGGGCCGGGCCACAGGGGCCTACTCCATCGGTCTGGGCTACCTGAACTCCGATGCCAGCCGCTACATGGACTATGTGCTGGAGGAGATCCAGCGACTCGGGGGACAGTATGTCCAGGCCCAGGCGGTGCTGCAGCAACCCTCGCTGCAATCCCTGCGGGCATCGGCGGCGGCCAGCGTGGAGTCCCTGGAGCGGGTGGCGGAAATCTTCGAGGAGCAGGTGATCCTGGCATCCTCCTTTGACGATACCTGGGACGACTTCTTCCAGACCGTCACCCTGGAAATGAACAAGACCTACGACTTCAGCCATGCCGTGCTGGACCATCTGCAGCAGGCACTGGACCAGCGCCTGAGCGCCGGAAACCGGTCGATGACCCTGCTGGTGACGGCGCTGGCGGTGATCATGGTACTGATCATCTGGCTGTATCTGGGCTTCTACTTCTCCACCCGCCAGACCATCGGCGAGCTGTCCCTGGTGATGCGCCAGGTGGCCGCCGGTGACATGACCGGTCGGGTCAGGGTTGCCAGTCGGGATGAGCTTGGTGCCCTGGCACAGGAACTCAACGGCAGTCTGGAGCGCATTCAGAGCCTGATCCAGCACGTGCGCCGGACCTCGGGGCAGGTACACGACCAGTCGGCGGAGGTGGTCAGCATCTCCAGCGAGAGCAGCCAGGCAGTGGATGCCCAGCGCAACCAGATCGAGCAGGTAGCCACGGCCATGAACGAGATGGCCGCCACTTCCCAGGAGGTTGCCCGCAGCGCCGCGCTGGCAGCAACCAACGCCGAGCAGGTGAATCAGGAAACCCTCAGTGGCCGGCGGATGGTCGAGGCGTCCGTGGATGGCATCGAGAAGCTGGCTCAGGAAATCGAGAACTCGGTGAAGGTCATCAACAACCTGGCCGAGGACAGCGCTTCCATCAGTCGGGTGCTGGATGTGATCAAGGGCGTGGCCGAGCAGACCAACCTGCTGGCCCTGAACGCGGCCATCGAGGCGGCTCGGGCCGGCGAGCAGGGCCGCGGCTTTGCCGTGGTCGCCGACGAGGTCCGTACCCTGGCCCAGCGCACCCAGCAGTCGACCCAGGAAATCGAGCAGATGATCGCGCGTCTGCAGGAAGGGGTCGGCGCTGCGGTCAAGGCCATGGGCAGCAGTCATGGCATGACCGGCGAGGCGGTTGATTCCTCACTCAAGGTGCAGGCCGCGCTGGACAACATCCTGCGCGCCGTGACCCAGATCGTCGATCAGAGTCAGCAGATCGCCTCGGCGGCGGAGCAACAGACCGCCGTCAGCCACGATATCGACAAGAGCATCGTGGAGATCAACCATTCCGGCGAGCGTACCGCCGAAGGTGCCCGCCGTACCGAGCAGGCCAGCAGCCGCATGGGCGAACTGGTGAGCGAGCTGCAGAAGCTGATCAGCACCTTCCGCGTCTGAACCACCGTCCTGCCCCGGGCTGTCAGGCTTCGGGGCGGGGCTTGGGTTGCCAGAGCACCTCGGGGGTATTGTCCAGCCGGGCAATGCTGCGGGCGATGACAAACAGCAGGTCCGACAGGCGATTGAGATAGGCCATGGCCCGGGTGTTGATCGGCTCGGCGGCGGCCAGCGTCAGGTAGCGCCGTTCGGCGCGGCGACAGATGCTGCGCGCCAGATGGGCCTGGGCAATCAGCATCGATCCTCCCGGCAGGATGAATTCCCTCAATGGTGGCAGCTCGCTGTTGAAGCGGTCGATCAGCCGCTCCAGAGCGGCCACGTCCTCCTCCTCTATGATGTCCACGCCCGGCACGGCCAGTTCACCGCCGATATCAAACAACCGATGCTGGACCGGTGCCAGCGCCTCGACCAGGGGCTGCAGGGCGGAACTGCACATGCCGGCCAGCAAGACCCCCAGACTGCTGTTGAGCTCATCCACGGTGCCCATGGCCTCGATACGCGGACTGTCCTTGGGAACCCGGCTGCCGTCGGCCAGTCCTGTGGTGCCGGCGTCGCCGGTGCGGGTATAGAGTTTGCTCAGACGATAACCCATGAAGGTCTCCTCGGAAGTGCGGCGGCGGGACAGGGCGCAGCGCGGGACAGTTCAGTTGCGGGGCAGGCCGCGTTCGGTCAGGTGATTCTGCAGCTGCAGGTAGAGCGTGTCCAGTACGGGGGTGCTCAACCCGGCCTGCCGGGCACTGCGCCAGGCGTGACCGAGAATGAAGTCGATCTCGGTACGGCGGCCGGCGAGCACATCCTGGCGCATGGATGAGCTGTTGCTGGCGGTGGCTCGGATCACTGCCAGAATGCGCTCGCGCAGCTCGGCCAGTGACAGGCTCACGCCCTCGCTGGAGAGCAGGGCATGCAGCTCGGCGAGGAGGGGTTCGAAGATCGCGCCGGCCCGCTCCGGCACCTCGCCGTTGGGACAATCATGCAGGGCGCTGAGCGGGTTGATGGCGCAGTTGACCGCCAGCTTGAGCCAGAGCACCGGGAGTATGTCGGTTTCCCAGCGCCAGTCGATACCGGCACGGGTGAGCCGTTGCAACCAGTCCGGGGCAGGGGCGGCGGCGGGGTCACCGATCAGCGTCTGCCCGGAACCGGCCCAGACCACCTGGTTGGGGTTGCGCAACCAGGCGCCATCGGTGACGCTGGCGTAGAGAACGCGGTGATCGGGAAGCCGGCGGCTGACGGCCTGCTGGCTGCCCAGGCCGTTCTGCAGAAGCAGTATCTGGCTGTCCGGGGTGAGCCGGTGAACAACGCTGTCCAGGGCATCGGCCACCGCCCAGGCCTTGGTCGCTACCACCAGCAGACGTATGGGTTGCGCGGATTCGTCGGCCAGCTCCCCGGCGACCTTCAGCGCTGTGCTCCGGCCCTGCTGCTCGAGCAGCAGCAGGTTGTCACGCCGCCGCCAGGCGCAGACCGCTTCCCGGGTTCGCAGTATGAGTCGGCAGGGAACACCGGCCAGGGTACAGCGTGCGGCCAGCAGCAGCCCCAGGCTGCCGGCCCCCAGAATGTGCAGCGGGTCAGACAAGCTGGGGAATCCGCACTTCGGTGATCAGGTTGGTGGCCCAGGCCTGTTCCAGATGGGCCTCGACACCCTGCAGCATCTGGTCGGCATCGATGCGCGGATCATTTTTGCCCAGGGTACTCAAAGCCATGCCGGCGCGCAGGGACAGGTAGCCCTCGCTGGTCTTGAACGCCTTGAGGTTGAGGCCGTCGTGCAGACGGCGGAAGCTGTTGGGTTTGCATTCGTCGGCGTCGCTGCCAACCGTGCAGATGCCGAAGGTGCCGGGACCGATCCGGGCAATCACATCCATGGGTCGAACCAGTTGCTGCAGGCGTCTGGCGGCGCCGCGGAGCAGTTCCTGCTGCACGTGCTCGCCGAAACGGGTGCCCATATCCTCGTAATTCTGGATGCCCAGTACCAGCAGGGAGCAGAAACCACCGCGGGACTCGACCCGCTGCAGTGCATCGGCCAGACGTTGCAGCAGGTAGCGGCGGTTGCCCAGGGCGGTGAGGCTGTCGATCAGATTGTGTTCTTCAAGCAGGGCGTTGTTGCGGGCCAGCAGCTGATTCTCTTCCAGCAGGCGATTGATCAGCTGACTGATACGGTCGGCGGCAAAGATGCGCGGCAGCAGCTGTTCGCTCATTGCCGACTTGCTGATGAAGTCGTCCACGCCGCGGTCGAAGGCCTGTCCCAGCACGTTGTCGCCTTCCCGGGCGGTCAACAGCATGACGTAGGTGTAGTGGTTGGTCTGCTCGTCGCGCTGGCGTATGCGCATGGTCAGCTGCAGGCCATCCATTTCCGGCATGAGCCAGTCCGCCACCATGACACTGGCGGCCCGCTCCTCGTGCATCGCCAGGGCTGCCATGGCGGAGCTGGCGAAGCGGATGTCGGTGTACCCAGCCTGGGACAGCGTATGGCCTATGACCGCGCTGCTGAACTTGGTATCGTCCACCACCATTATGCTGAGTTGCGGGTTTGGCATGTCTGAGCTCCCTGCTGCCTGTATTATCAGCGACATCGCTATAATGCCACGACGTGCGGCTATTATTCTGCCATAACGGTCATAAAATCATGTTTATTTGAGGTTCCATCATGCCGTCCTTTGATGTCGTGTCCGAGCTGGACAAACACGAAGTCACCAATGCTGTCGATAATGCCATGAAGGAGTTGGATCGCCGATACGATCTCAAGGGCAAGGGCAGTTTCGAGTTCAACGACAAGCAGCTTACAGTGACCATCACTGCCGAGGCCGAGTTCCAGCTGGAGCAGATGCTGGAGATCCTGCGCCTGAGTTTGACCAAGCGCAAAATCGATGTGCAGTGCCTGGAGGTGAAGGATGCCTATGCCTCTGGCAAGAACATGAAGCAGGAAGTGGTGCTGCGCGAAGGCATCGATCAGGCGCTGGCGAAGAAGATTGTCGCCACCATCAAGGACTCCAAGATCAAGGTCCAGGCCGCCATCCAGGGCGAGCAGGTGCGGGTTACCGGCAAGAAGCGCGATGACCTGCAGGAAACCATGGCCCTGCTGCGCGGTGCCAAGCTCGACATGCCGCTGCAGTTCACCAACTTCCGCGACTGACCGCTGCCCGGGGCCGGCGGCCCCGGCCGCTCAATCCAGTCCCGGACGCTGCACCCGGTCCGGGTGCGCATGACGGATCAACAGGGCTGCCAGCACTATGGCCGGCAGGCCGGTCAGAGCGGTGACCATGAAGAAGGGCACCCAGCCCATGGCCGCCGCCATGACCCCGGTGAAGCCGGCGGCGAATTGCCCGGGCAGGGTCATCAGTGAGCTGAACAGGGCGTACTGGGTCGCCGTGTAGGCGGTATTGGTCAGACTCGACAGATAGGCGATGAACACCGAGATCGCCAGCCCTCCGGTGATGTTGTCGGCAATGATGGCCATCACCAGCCCCTGGGTCTGCGGACCCGTGTAGGCCAGCCAGGCAAACATCAGATTGGTCGCCGGCGCCATGAAGGCGGTCAGCAGCAGTATCGGCGCGATGCCGAAGCGCGCCACCAGCAGTCCCCCCAGTGCCGCACCGAGCAGAGTCATGGCCAGACCGAAGGCGGCAGCGATATTGGCGATCTGCGCCTTGCTGAAGCCCAGATCCAGATAGAAGGGGTTGGCCATCACTCCCATGAAGATGTCACTGATGCGGAAGGTTGCGACAAAGGCCAGGATCAGCAGCGCAGCCTTGCCGTAGCGCTGGAAGAATTCGGCGAAGGGGCAGACGATGGCGCCGATGAACCAGGCGGTGATGGTGCGCTGCCAGCCAGCGTGGTCGGTGCGGTCCAGATAGTCCGCCACGCGTTGCTCGAAGCGCACCGTGGTGCTGTCCACCGCCACCGCCGGCTCGGCAATCACCAGAGTCGTCACTACACCTACACCCATGAGTACCGCCATGGTGCCGTAGGCCAGCATCCAGCTGTCGATGGAGGCCAGGTGCAGTGCCCCGGCGCCGGCGGCAAGGATGGCCACCCGGTAGCCGGTGACATAGGTGGCGGCCATTGCCGCCTGGCGATGGCGGGCCTCGGCTTCCACCCGGTAGGCGTCGATGGCCACATCCTGGGTCGCCGAGCCGAAGGCCGCCAGTACTGCCCAGAGGGCGACCAGACTGAGATTCTCCCGGGGATCGGTCAGCGCCATGCCGAGCAGGGCACCGGCAATTACCAGCTGAGCCAGCAGCATCCAGGAGCGGCGTCGCCCCAGCAGGCGGCTGAGCAGGGGCAGGGGGGCGCGGTCGATCAGCGGTGCCCAGAGCACCTTGATCGAGTGGGCCATGCCGACCCAGCTGAGAAAACCGATGGCGGCCAGTTCTATGCCCAGATCCCGCAGCCAGGCGCTGAAGGTGCCGCCTACCAGCAGCAGCGGCAGGCCGGCGGAGAAGCCCAGAAACAGCATGCCGATCACGCGGGGTTTGAGGTAGACCTTCCAGCCCTCGCGCGCTGGTTCTGCCGTGGTGTCATTCATTCTGAAGCTGTCTCGATGGAATGGGGATGATCCGGCCAGCCATATCGGGCCATGCTGACGCGGCGGTTGCGCACCACCACCCCCTCGGCCAGCAGTCGCTGCAGCTGCTCGCGCCCGGCGGGGTGGTCCGCCGGCAATGATAGTTGGCCCTGACTGTTGAGTACACGGTGCCAGGGCAGACGGGTGTCATCCGGCAGCTGCCCCAGCCAGCGCCCGACCAGCCGCGCACCCCGGCCGAGCCCGGCCATCCGGGCCAGCTGACCGTAGCTGGTGACCCGCCCCGGCGGAATGGCGGCCAGCACTTGCCACACCGCTTCCCGTCGCAGGTCGGTGCCGTCAGGAGCAGCGCCGGAACGTTCAATCATGGATAATGTCTCTGGTTCTGTTCACTGTTGCGGATGATTGCCGATGTCGCGTTTTCTGTGGTTGCTGTCGTTGCTGTTCACCTGGCCGGTCATGGCCGATACCCTCTGGCTGGATAACGGCGATCGCCTGACCGGCCGTATCGAATTGATGGAGGGCAATCGACTCATACTGCAGACCGAATTCGCCGGGCAGGTAGCGGTGGATATCCGCCGCATACGTACCCTGGAGAGCGACGGTCCGCTGTTGATCAAGACCCGTGACGATACTAAGCGGGCCCGGCGCATTCAAGCGTCCGAGACGGAAGGGGAGATAGTGCTGGTCAACGGCGACACCCCACCGCAGCCGCTGCAGATTGCCGACCTGCGGCAGATCATGGAGCCGCAGCCGATCATCGAGGACTGGGTCTGGGACGGCCGGGCCACCTTCTCGCTGGAGCTGGACAACACCGAATCGCGCAAGCGCGATCTGGATATCGATGTGACCACCGAGGCGCGCCATGGCGACTGGCGTCACGTGCTGTCCAGCGAGTTCGAACGTGATTATCGCGATGACATCAAGAGCCGCCACTGGTGGGAGACCGACTATACCCTGAGCTGGTTCTTTGCCGACAAGTGGTTCTGGCAGAACCGGGTGAGCTACATGCGTGATCATCTGGGTGATATCGAGCGGCAGATTCAGATCGGTTCCGGTCCCGGTTACGAGTGGTGGAACAATGCCCTGGGCCGCTTCGAGACCTCGGCCCGCTTCGAGCACATCCGCATGGATGCCCGGGATGGTTCGGACAGCCGCACCAACGGTCTGGGTCTGAACTGGGATTACCGCCGTTATCTGTGGGGCAAGCGTTTCCAGCTGGTACACAATGCGGAAACCATCATTCCCAACGACAGCAATGTGGATTATCTGGTGGATGCCGAGCTGGGTCTGCGCTACCTGCTCAACAGCTGGGCGTCGCTGAGCCTGATGACCGAGTGGGATTACATCAGCAGCTCGGATGAGAAGAGTCAGAACGAGCGGCGCTACAAGCTGGGGCTGGGGGTCAACTGGTAGGAGGGGGCAGGAGAACGTCGAGCCCCTGGGAGCGTCGCCCCCTGGGAACGTTAAGCCTCCCGGGAACGTCGAGCACCAGCTCGATGGGCGGAGCTGCCCGCGGTGCCTCGGACGAGCTGGTGCTCGCCCCTCCCGGGATCAAGCCGTGCCTGCGGTGAAACGCTGCGTCCTGTCGCACGCCCGGCCTTGGCTCGGCTCTTGCCGGTAACGTCGAGCCTCCTGGGAACGTCGAGCACCAGCTCGATGATGGACGAGCCGGGGCTCGTCCCTCTCGGTTACGCTTTACAGACGCAGCCCCCCGTCCAGCTCGAGGATGCGACCGCTGTAGTAGTCGTTCTCGAACAGGTAGGCCGCCGAGTGGGCGATTTCCTCGGGTTTGCCCATGCGTCGCAGGGGAATGCCGGCGGTCATCTTCTCCAGCGCCTCGGGTTTCATGCTGGCGGTCATCTCGGTTTCGATGAAGCCCGGTGCGATACCGGCTACGCGGATGCCGTAACGGGCCAGTTCCTTCGCCCAGACCACGGTCATGGCGGCGACGCCGGCCTTGGCGGCGGAGTAGTTGGACTGGCCCATGTTGCCGGCCCGGGAGATCGAGGAAATGTTGATGATCAGGCCCTTGCTCTGCAGCTCGACCATCTTGGCGGCGACCTCGCGGGTGCACAGGAAGACCCCGGTCAGGTTGACGTCGATCACCGACTGCCACTGATTCAGCGGCATTTTCTGGATCTCGCCGTCCCGCACCTTGAGCAGCAGGCCATCGCGCAGGATGCCGGCGTTGTTGATCAGGCCGTTGATGGTGCCGAAGTCGCCGGCGACCTGGCTGACCATGTTGCTCACCTGATCCTCATTGGCGACGTTGCAGATGTAGGAGCGGGCATCGCCGCCGGCGCTCTTGCAGGCGGCGACGGCTTCGTCGAGGCGCTGCTGATCCAGGTCCACCAGAGCCAGGCGGGCGCCACGCCCGGCCAGATATTCAGCCATCGCCCGGCCCAGGCCCTGACCGCCACCGGTGACGATGATTACGCTGTCTTTCAATTGCATGCGAATACTTCCTTAACGGGGTGCTTGTTGTTGGAGCCACAAGCATGCATCAGACCGTACGCAATATGAAATACCCGAAAGGTCGAGCATGACCCCAGGCCTTGAAACGCCGGGGATACGCCCCATATAGAAATTTTGCAATCACACACGAGGTGCTCATGCCCCTGTTGCGCATACTGTTGCTGGCCTTCCCGCTGATCGAGCTGGCCAGTCTGATCCTGCTGGGTCAGGCCGTCGGCGTAGGCTGGACGCTGTTCTGGGTGCTGTTTACCGGTGTTCTGGGTCTGATGCTCATCCAGCGGCAGGGCTGGGGCATGTTCCAGCGGCTGCAACAGCAGATGCTGGCCAACCGCAATCCAGGTGCCGTGCTCAAGTCCGGCATGTGGGGCGTGCTGGCCGGGGCGCTGATCGCCTTTCCCGGGCTGGTCAGCGATGTGCTGGCGCTGCCCTGCCTGATCATGGCTCTGCGTCATCGTGGCGGCGGCTCCGGCCCGGGTGGCGGCAATGACCAGGGTCCGCGGACCTACCGGCGCGGAGAATACACCATCATCGAGGGTGAATGGCAGGCAGGTGATCCACCCCGTGAGCGGGATTCCTCGCGCCTGCGGGACCATTGAAAATTTTCCGGGGCAGCCCTTGAAATGGCAAAAGCGATCCCCATAAAGGATGCACGAGATTTTCGGCCTCCGGTGACGGTGGCCGTTTGAACAGGGGCGCGCAGCGCCCTTCAGGCCGGTGGCCTGAGCTTTTACTGGAATGCCGGGAAACCGGCGATTTGCTTACTATTGGGAGACTCACAACGATGAAAATCCGTCCGTTACACGATCGCGTAGTCGTTCGTCGCAGCGAAGAAGAAACCAAAACCGCTGGCGGTATCGTTCTGCCTGGCTCTGCAGCAGAAAAGCCGAACACCGGTGTGGTGGTCGCTGTTGGTACCGGGCGTCTGCTGGACAATGGTGAAGTACGTTCCCTGGCCGTGAAGGAAGGTGACAAGGTAGTGTTCGGCCCTTACTCCGGCAGCAGCACCATCAAGATCGATGGTGAAGAGCTGCTGATCATGAGCGAATCCGAAATCTACGGTGTCCTCGAAGGCTGAGACGCCACCGTTCATCCGCAAGAGAATTCATTGAAGGAAAGTGAAAATGGCTGCTAAAGAAGTATTGTTTGACGTCGCCGCTCGCAACAAGATGCTGGAAGGGGTTAACGTTCTGGCCAACGCGGTCAAGTCCACCCTGGGGCCGAAGGGCCGCAACGTTCTGATCGAGCGCAGCTTCGGTGCTCCACTGATCACCAAGGACGGCGTTTCCGTTGCCAAGGAAATCGAGCTGAAGGACCGCTTCGAGAACATGGGTGCGCAACTGGTCAAGGACGTTGCCTCCCGTGCCAACGATGACGCCGGTGACGGTACCACTACTGCTACCGTTCTGGCCCAGGCCATCGTTACCGAAGGTCTGAAGGCGGTTGCCGCCGGCATGAACCCGATGGACCTGAAGCGTGGTATCGACAAGGCTACCGCTGCCGTTGTTGCCGAGCTGAAGAACCTGGCCAAGCCCTGCGCCGACTCCAAGTCCATCGCCCAGGTAGGCACCATCTCCGCCAACTCCGACGAGTCCATCGGCAAGATCATTGCCGAAGCCATGGATCGCGTTGGCAAGGAAGGTGTGATCACCGTTGAGGAAGGGTCCGGTCTGGAGAACGAGCTGTCCGTGGTTGAGGGCATGCAGTTCGACCGCGGCTACCTGTCCCCGTACTTCATCAACAAGCCGGACACCATGTCCGCCGAGCTGGACAACCCGTACATCCTGCTGGTTGACAAGAAGATCTCCAACATCCGCGAAATGCTGCCGGTGCTGGAAGCTGTGGCCAAGGCCGGTCGTCCGCTGATGATCATCGCCGAGGACGTTGAAGGTGAAGCGCTGGCCACCCTGGTGGTCAACAACATGCGCGGCATCGTCAAGGTGGCTGCGGTCAAGGCCCCGGGCTTCGGTGATCGTCGCAAGGCCATGCTGCAGGATATCGCCATCCTGACCGGCGGTACCGTGATCAGCGAAGAAGTGGGTCTGAACCTGGAAACCACTACCCTGGAGCACCTGGGTCAGGCCAAGCGCGTGCAGATCAACAAGGACAACTCCACCATCATCGACGGTGCTGGTGCCCAGTCCGACATCGAAGCCCGCGTTGCCCAGATCCGCAAGCAGGTGGAAGAAACCACTTCCGATTACGACAAGGAAAAACTGCAGGAGCGTCTGGCCAAGCTGGCTGGCGGTGTTGCCGTAATCAAGGTTGGCGCTGCCACCGAAGTGGAAATGAAAGAGAAGAAGCACCGCGTGGAAGACGCGCTGCACGCTACCCGCGCTGCCGTGGAAGAGGGCGTGGTACCTGGCGGTGGCGTAGCTCTGGTTCGCACCCTGGTGGCCTTCGAAAACCTGCAGGGCGACAACGAAGACCAGAACGTGGGCATCAAGCTGCTGCGTCGCGCCATCGAAGCGCCGCTGCGCCAGATCGTCACCAACGCTGGTGAAGAAGCTGCCGTGGTCCTGCAGGAAGTGCGCGCTGGCGAAGGCAACTACGGTTACAACGCTGCCACCGGTGAGTACGGCGACATGATCGAGATGGGTATCCTGGATCCGGCCAAGGTGACCCGCAGCGCCCTGCAGGCTGCTGCTTCGGTTGCCAGTCTGATGATCACCACCCAGGCCATGATTGCCGAGCTGCCGGAAGAGAAGCCGGCCATGCCCGACATGAGCGGCATGGGTGGAATGGGCGGCATGGGCGGCATGATGTAATCAGCCGACCCGGCTAACCAAGCCAGTCAGAACCCCGGTACGGGCCAGCCCGTACCGGGGTTTTTTCATGTCTGGAAATTGGTCAAGGTCAAAGGCGGCGCGACGGCGGCCGGTGGGGCAGGTGCAGGCCGGGGCGGCGGCCCCGGCCTCTGCTCAGTGGGCTATCTGGCCCAGCTTCTGGCCCATGCGTACCAGGGCGCCGGCCTGCACATGCTCTTCCCAGCGTGCCTGGCCGGGGCCGAACAGGACGATGGCGGTGGAACCCAGCTTGAAACGGCCCATTTCCGCGCCGCGTTCCAGCTCGGGCGCGCGGGTGTCATACCGCTGGCTGCGGACCCGACGAAGCGGCGGTGCCACCAGCCCCGCCCAGACTGTCTCGATGGAGGCCACAATCATGGCCCCGACCAGCACCACGGCCATGGGGCCGGCCTGGGTATCGAACAGGCAGACGACCCGCTCGTTGCGGGCGAACAGCTCGGGCACATTCTCGGCGGTGGTCTGGTTGACCGAGAACAGTCTGCCCGGCACATGGATCATTTCCCGCAGGGTGCCGCCCAGGGGCATGTGCACCCGGTGGTAGTCGCTCGGCGACAGGTATACGGTGGCGAACTCGCCGCCCTGGAACAGCGCGGCGTGCTCCGGGTTGCCGCCGAGCAGTTCCAGCACGCTGAAGCTGTGGCCCTTGGCCTGGAAGATGCGGCCATGCTCGATGCGGCCCAGCTGGCTGATGGCGCCATCGGCCGGGCAGAGGATGCTGTCCGCGCCCGGATCCAGCGGCCGGGCATCGGCCACCAGGGCACGGGTGAAGAAGTCGTTGAAGCAGGCATAGGCGGTGGGATCCTGTTCCACGGCCTGGGTCATGTCGACCTGATAGCGCTTGACGAACCAGTTGATGAAGGGGTTCTTGACCCAGTCCCAGGTGCAGTTGGCCAGTGCGCCCGCCAGGCGCGACAGCAGATGGTGGGGTAACAGGTACTGGGACAGGATGAATAAACGGTCACGCATGCGTCAGCAGCCTCAGATCTCTACGGGGGTGTCAGGGTGGTTGCCCCATTCGGACCAGGAGCCGGCGTAGGCCCTGATGCGGGGATAACCGAGAATTTTTGCCGCCAGGTAGGTGAAACCGGAGCGGTGGTGGGTCTGGCAGTGGGTGACCACCTCCTTGTCCGGCGTGATACCCAGCGCCTGCAGACGGCTGGCCAGATCCGCGCGCAGGCGCAGCCCGCGTTGCGGGTCCATGCCCGAGGTCCACTCGAAGTTGATCGCCCCGGGAATATGTCCGCCCTTGGCGGCAAACACCCGCACACCCTGGTGCTCGGCGGGGGAGCGGGCGTCCCAGATGACCCGGTCCGGGTTGTCCAGATCAGCCATCAGGGTATCCACGTCTATGGTGGGGCTGGTATCTATCTGCAGGGTCGGCTGGGTGGGCTCGACCTGATTGATCTGGCGCTCCAGGGGCAGACCCTCGTCGTGCCAGGCCACCAAGCCGCCGTTGATATAGCTGTATCTGTGATGCTCGACGCTGTCGAGCAGCCAGATGAAACGGCCGGCCCAGCCGCCACCCTCGTCGTCGTAGACAATATAATGCAGCTGGTCGTGATGGCCCAGGCTGCCGAGGATATGCTGCAGGCTCTGCACATCGGGCAGCAGGCCGGGGCGCGGCGCCGGGGAGATCAGGCTGCCCGGCGGCAGGTGCACGGCGCCGGGAATATGGCCGGCCAGGTACTGCTCCGAGCGGCTCAGATCCACCAGCCGGAAGCGGGTCGGATCCAGCTCGGCCGGTAGATCGGTGGGCTCCAGCAGGAGGGGAAGGGTGGTGTCGGTCATGATCTGTTCCAATTATTCCTGTGCCGGTGCGCCAGCCGGTGACCGGCTGACGTTATAATGCGCTCAAAATTTTCCGGGGCTGGCCGATAGCAGGGAGTCGGCGCAGTCCTCTGCGTGTGGTTGCGGCATGCCGACTGCAGACTATAACGCGAAAGCGGCCGAGTTGCTGTTCAGGGATCGTGAGTTCTTATGTTGAAAATTGCGGGTTATGTGGTTGTCATCGCCAGCGTGCTGGGCGGTTTTCTCATGTCCGGCGGCGCGCTCGCCGCGTTGTGGCATCCATTCGAGATAGTGATCATAGGTGGTGCAGCCTTCGGCGCCTTCCTGGTGGCCAACAACCTGTCACTGGTGAAGGGCGTCTTTGCCAAGATACCCCAGATCATCTTCGGTCACCGCTACAGCAAGCCCTTCTATCTGGACGTACTCGGGCTGCTCTACGAGATCCTCAACAAGAGTCGCCGCGAGGGCATGATGGCCATCGAGGCGGACGTCGAGGAGCCGCGGGAGAGCCCGATCTTTGCCAAGTACCCTGCCATTCTCAAGGATGAGCGCATGACGGCGTTCATCTGCGACTACCTGCGCATCATGTCCACCGGCACCATGGCGCCGCACGAGCTCGAAGCGCTGTTCGATGTGGAAATCTCCACCCTGACCGAGGAGCTGAGCGAGCCGTCCCATGCACTGAACCGGGTGGCGGATGCCCTGCCGGGCTTCGGTATCGTCGCGGCGGTACTGGGCATCGTCATCACCATGAGCATCCTCGGTGAGGCGGACAACGCCATGATCGGCGAGAAGGTGGCCACCGCCCTGGTCGGTACCTTCCTGGGGATCCTTGCCGCCTACGGTTTCGTCGGACCCTTTGCCGCGGCCATGCAGCAGGATGCCAACGAGGAAGCCAATACCTACGAGGCAATCAAGATGTGCCTGGTCGCCAGTGCCCAGGGTCTGCCCCCGGCGCTGGCCGTGGAGTTCGGGCGCAAGGCTCTGTTCGCGGCGGCCCGCCCGAGCTTTGCCGAGCTGGAAGCTTCGGTCAAGGGGCGCTGAGTCGTGTCCGCCAGCGAACAGCCGATCATCGTCAAGCGGGTCAGCCGCCGGGCCGGCGGCCACCACGGTGGCTCCTGGAAGATCGCCTTTGCCGACTTTGCCATTGCCATGATGGCGTTCTTTCTGGTGATGTGGCTGGTCACAGTGGCGACGCCTGAACAGCTGAAGATGGTGTCCCAGTACTTCAAGGATCCGATCAATTTCGACGGGGGCAGCCCGCGTCCGATCGACCTGGGCGGCTCGCCGACCCCGGCCCCCCAGCGCACCCTCAACGAACTGACGGTGGACAGCGAACCGCGTCCGGAGATGCCGGCGCCGGAGGCCGAGCAGGCGCCGGATATAGTGGAGCTGCGCGAGCTGGACCTGCTGCTGCAGGAGCTGCAGAACAAGATCGAAACCGAACCGGTGCTGCAGCGGTTCCGCGAACAGATCCTCATGGAGTTCACCATGGAAGGGTTGCGCATCCAGATCGTCGATGCCGAGAACCGGCCGATGTTCGCCAGTGGCAGTCCTGATCTGCAGCCCTATTTCGAGGACATACTGCTGGCGCTGAGCGACACCATTGCGAAGTCGCCGAAGAAGATCAGCATCAGCGGCCATACCGACGCCATGCCCTTCATCGGGCGACCTGACTACGGCAACTGGGAACTGTCCGCCCAGCGTGCCAACGCCGCGCGTCGCACCCTGGAGGTGGCGGGCTATCCGAAGGACCAGATAGCACGGGTGGTGGGCTATGCCGATTCGGCCCTGTTTGACGCGGGCAATCCGCTCAACCCGATCAACCGCCGGATCGACATCGTGGTGATGAACCGCCGGGCGGAGCAGGATCTGGTCCGCCAGACCGGCGTGCCGCCCGCTGCCGCGGTGGAGACCCCGGACTCCTCTTCGGTTCCGGCGCCGGAAGCTGCGCAGCCCGTCTCGGCTACAGCCAGCCAGCCCGCACCGCCGCCCGCAGAGCCCCGTACCTCGCGCAACCTGTTCGAGGCGGACAATCCGCTGCGCCAGCTGCGTCCCTGAGTGCGCTGGCCGGCAGTGTCCGGCCCTGCGCTTCAATCCTCCGTCAGGCTGCCCCGGATGTGCCGGTAACTTTCCATGCGACCTGCGGAGATGGCGCCGCTGGCCACCGCATCGAGCAGGGCGCAGCCGGGTTCATGGACATGCTGACAGTCCCGGAAGCGACAGTGGCCGAGGAAGGGACGGAACTCGATAAAGCCTTCCAGCAGGTCCGCATGGCTGATGTGGGTCAGGCCGAACTCGCGTATGCCGGGGGAGTCGATCAGGTCCCCGCCTGCGGGGAAGTGGAACAGCCGGGCGGTGGTAGTGGTATGGGTTCCCTTGCCGGTCATCTCGGACAGGGCGCCGACGCGCAGATCGGCATCAGGCAGCAGGGCATTGATCAGCGAGGACTTGCCCACGCCGGATTGGCCGACGAACACGTTGACGTGCCCGCGCAGCTCCTCGCGCAATTGATCCAGACCGTTGCCCGAGTCCGCCGACAGGCACAGGGTGCGATAGCCGAGGGCGGCGTAGTCATCCAGCCAGCCGCGGATCTGCGCATGCTCCGGCTGCGCCAGCAGGTCGGCCTTGTTCAGTACCAGCAGGGGCTCGAGCCCGGCCTGTTCGGCGGCCACCAGGTAGCGGTCGATCAGGTTGCGGTGCGGCTGGGGCAGGGGAGCGAAGACGATGACCAGACGGTCGACATTGGCCGCCACCGGCTTGAGCTGGCCCCGATGGTCCGGGCGGTAGAGTTCCGTGCGGCGGGGCTGCAGGGCAACGATCACGCCGCTCTGCTGGTTGTCCGCGCGCCAGACCACGCGGTCACCCGTCACCAGGGCCGGCAGATTGGCGCGCCGGTGGCAGCGGCGCACCTGACCTCGGTCCTCACCCTCCAGTACCTCGACGTCCACCTGGACACCGAAATGGGCGATCACCAGCCCCTCCTGTTCCGGGCCCAGGTCGCCCCCGAGCAGGGTTTCCTCGGCCCGCTCGGCCCGGCGGCTGGCGCGGGCGCTGCGTTCTTCCTGGATTTTCTCGATGCGCCACTTCTGACGCCGGGTAAGGTTTCGCTTGGCCATGGTCGTTTCTTGGGATAATCCGCCGCAGTGTAGCACGGGCAGCGTATACTGATGCGCTACCTTCACTGCGCAGGAGCCGCCATGAAACACCCCGACAATCTGATCTGGATTGACCTGGAGATGACCGGGCTGGATCCGGACAAGGACGTCATCATCGAGATCGCCACCGTGGTCACCGACTCCCAGCTCAACGTACTGGCCGAGGGTCCGGTGCTGGCGGTCAAACAGCCCGACGAACTGCTCGATGGCATGGATGAGTGGAATACCCGTCAGCACAACCAGTCCGGACTGGTGAAAAGGGTCCGTGAAAGCCGCGTCGATGCCGCCGAGGCCGAGCGCCAGACCCTGGCGTTCCTGCAGCAGTGGGTGCCCGCCGGCCGCTCGCCCATGTGTGGCAACAGCATCTGCCAGGACCGGCGCTTCCTCTATCGGGGCATGCCCGAGCTGGAGCGTTTCTTCCACTACCGCAATCTGGATGTGTCAACCCTCAAGGAACTGGCCGCACGCTGGGCCCCGGCGGTGCGCGATGGCTTCCAGAAGGAAAGCAGCCATCTGGCGCTGGATGATATCCGTGACTCCATCGCCGAGCTGCGCCATTACCGCGAGCATTTCATCAAGGTCTGATCAGTCGGCATCTGGCTTCTGCGCTGGCCCTTCGCACCCGGGGCGGGTGCTCCTACGGTTTGAGGTGGGTTTGGCCCTTTTGCAGGGGTACCGCTGGATCGCCCGTTGCGAAACACCCGGGGCGGGTGCTCCTACGGCTTGAGGCGGGTTTGGCCCTTTTGCAGGGGTACCGCTGGATCGCCCGTTGCGAAACACCCGGGGCGGGTGCTCCTACGGCCTGAGGTGGGTTTGGCCCTTTTGCAGGGGTACCGCTGGATCGCCCGTTGCGAAACACCCGGGGCGGGTGCTCCTACGGCCTGAGGTGGGTTTGGCCTTTTTGCGGGGGTACCGCTGGATCCGCCCGTTGCGAACCGGGCGGGCACGGAATTCGTTCCGGGCTGATTCCCCTTCGCACCCGGGCGGTCCGGCGATCCGGCGGGTGCTCCTACGGGCAGGCGTTGGTGGTTTTGTAGGAGCACCCGCCCCGGGTGCGAACCGATGCTACGGGAACCTATTGTGAGGCCGGTCCCCCGGCGAAGGGTCTACCCGGCAGCCGCGCCCTCTCCGTCAGGGCTGATGCCATGCTGCGCCAATGCCCATATCACATGCTCGCGCACCAGTTCCGAGGGGTGCGCCAGTCGGCTGCGCAGGGCCTCTATCACCGGGATGCTGGTGCGGGCGTTGCCCAGGCCCACCGCCAGGTTGCGCAACCAGCGTTCGTGGCCGATGCGGCGGATAGGTGAGCCTTCGGTGTTTCTCAGAAACTCTTCTTCGTCCCAACGGAACAGACTGACCAGGTCGGTCTGGTCGAGCTGATGCCGGGGGCTGAAGTCGGGCTCCCGGGCAGGGTTGGCAAACTTGTTCCACGGACACACCAGCTGGCAATCGTCACAGCCGAACACCCGGTTGCCCATGGGCGCGCGCAGCTCCTCGGGGATGGCACCCTTGAGCTCGATGGTCAGGTAGGAGATGCAGCGCCGGGCATCCAGCACCTGCGGGCCGACGAAGGCGTCAGTGGGACAGCGACTCAGACAGGCGCTGCAGCTGCCGCAGTGGTGCTGATCGAAGGGCGCATCCACCGGCAGGGGAAGGTCGGTGTACAGCTCGCCGAGAAAGAAGTAACTGCCTGCCCGCGGATTGATCAGCAGGGTGTTCTTGCCGATCCAGCCCAGGCCCGCGCGGCTGGCCAGCGCTCGCTCCATGACCGGGGCGCTGTCGACGAAGGCGCGGTAGCCGAAGGGGCCGATCAGCGCCTGGATGCGTTCGGCCAGTTGCTGCAGTCGGCGGCGCATCAGCTTGTGGTAATCACGGCCCAGGGCGTAGCGTGACACATAGGCACTGTCTGGGTCGGCCAGCCGTTGGACCATGCGGGTGTCCCCCGGCAGGTAGTCCATGCGCACCGAGATCACTCGACAGGTGCCGGGTACCAGCTCGGCGGGACGGGTGCGCTTGGTGCCATGGCTGGCCATCCACTCCATCTCGCCATGATAGCCGGCCTCCAGCCACCGCTGCAGATGCTGCTCATGCTCGCCGATATCGGCATCGGTGATGCCCAGCTGCTGGAACCCGAGTTCGCTGGCGATGCTGCGTATGCGGTCGGCCAGGGCGGCATGGTCGTGGCTGGGGGAGGACATGGATTAGAGTACCTGCTTGACTGAACGTATAATTCTGCCAGACATCCATCAGGTTGACATGCCCATGCATCCCGAACTGCCCCGACTGCTGTACAGCGCCGCCGCGACCCGTGAGCTGGATGCGCGGATCATTGCCGCCGGTACCCCGGGATTCGAACTGATGCGCCGCGCCGCCGTGGCGGTATGGCGGGAATTGCGCAGTCGCTGGCCGCAGGCGCGGCAACTGACGGTGCTGTGCGGGGGTGGCAACAATGCCGGTGACGGCTATCTGATCGCCCAGCTGGCGCATCTGGCAGGCTGGCGGGTCCGCGCTGTGGCTGTGAGTCCGCCCGAGCGCCTGGTTGGTGACGCAGCGCTGGCCCTGGCCGCAGCACGGGATGCCGGCGTGCTGATCGAGGCCTGGCCGGTCGCGCTGCCCGAAGACGGCGTGCTGGTGGACGCGCTGCTGGGCACCGGTCTGGATCGCCCGGTGGGCGAGCCCTTTGCCGGGGCGATTGCGGCGATCAACGGTTCCGGCCTGCCGGTGGTGGCGGTGGATCTGCCCAGCGGGCTGCAGGCCGACACCGGTGCGGTACTCGGCTGCGCCGTGCGCGCCGACCTGACGGTCACCTTCATCGCCGTCAAGCCGGGACTGCTGACCGGCCAGGGCCCGGATCAGGCAGGTCAGCTGCGTTTCGCGGCGCTGGTCGAGTCTACCGGGCAGGGCGTGAGGCCCATGCTGGAACGGCTGGAGCTGGGTCACCAGGCCGGTCTTGCGCCCCGACCACGGGCCGCCCACAAGGGCATGTTCGGGCATCTGCTGCTGATCGGCGGCAACCGGGGCATGGGCGGCGCCATACTGCTGGCGGCACAGGCCGCCCTGCGCGCCGGTGCCGGCAAGGTCAGTGTGGCGACCCGGGCCGAACATCTGGGAGCAATGCTGACCCGCTGCCCGGAAGTGATGGCGCATGGGGTGGCGGATCCGGCACAATTGGCGCCGTTACTGGACCAGGCCACCGCTGTAGTGGTAGGCCCGGGCCTGGGGCGCGACGACTGGGCACGTGGCTTGCTGGACAGCGCCCTCCAGCGGGGGCTGCCCTGCATTCTGGACGCCGATGCCCTCAATCTGCTTGCCGGCCAGTCCGTGATGCTGGGCGAAGCGACTGTCATCACGCCGCACCCCGCCGAAGCCGCCCGACTGCTGGGGATCAGCACCGCGCAGGTGCAAGCCGACAGGCCCTGGGCCGTCCGTGAGCTGGCGGAACGCTTCGGCTGTACCGCGGTCCTCAAGGGTGTGGGTTCGCTGGTGGCTGATGCTGCAGGTGAGCGGCTCCCCGGTCTGTGCAGCCATGGCAATCCGGGTATGGCCACCGCCGGTATGGGCGATGTGCTGTCCGGGCTGGTGGGGGCACTGCTGGCGCAGCGCATGGCAGCGCCGGAGGCAGCCCGTCTGGCAGTGCTGGTCCATGCCCTGGCCGGGGACCGGGCCGCCCGCGAACAGGGCGAGCTGGGCATCCTGGCCAGTGACCTTGTCGAACACATACGTTATTACCTGAACCTGCGGAATTGTAGATGAGCCTGGAAGTGCATGTACTGGGTGATCAGGCCATGGAGGGCCTGGGAGCGGAGATCGGCCGAGCGCTGGAGTGGCGCGGCAGCATCTGGCTGAGCGGAGATCTGGGCGCCGGCAAGACCACGCTCAGCCGCGGCCTTATCCGTGCGGCGGGGCACACCGGCGCGGTGAAGAGTCCGACCTTCACCCTGGTCGAGCCCTACGAACTGGGGGAGCGGCAGATCTACCACTTCGATCTTTACCGCCTGGCCGATCCCGAGGAGTTGGAGTTTCTGGGCATTCGTGACTATTTTTCCGACAACAGCCTCTGTCTAGTAGAATGGCCGGAAAAGGGGGATGGCGTTCTGCCGGTGCCGGATCTGTGTATCCGCATCCGGGTAGAGGGCGCCGGCCGTATCTTGCAGATTGACGGACAGGGACCGCGCGGCCAGGCTGCATGTCAGCGGCTGCATAGCTCAAGAGGCACGACAACGCCGTGACGATCAGAACGACAATAAGGTATGCCGCCGCTCTGCTGGTAGCCGCCAGCATGCTGTTCTGCGGTCTGGCGCAGGCGGCTCAGATCAATAATGTGCGGCTCTGGCGGGCACCGGACAACACCCGGCTGGTGTTCGACCTGAGCGGGCCCGCCGACCATACGCTGTTCACTCTCGCCAGCCCCGAGCGGATCGTCATCGATATCAGTGGCGCCACCTTCAACGCCTCGACCAGTAACCTGGCGCTGGACAATACGCCGCTGACCGGCCTGCGCTCGGCGCCCCGGGATGGCTCCGACCTGCGCGTGGTGCTGGACCTGTCACGCCAGGTGACCGCCAAGAGTTTCTCGCTGCCACCCAACCAGCAGTATGGCCATCGTCTGGTGATCGACCTCTACGATCAGGAGCCGGCCCCTTCGCTGCCGCCGCGCGCCGAGCCCAGCGCCTCACCCCTGCCGCAGACGCCGACCCGATCGGTGACCGAGGCCGGGCAGCGCGATGTGATCATTGCTCTGGACGCCGGTCACGGCGGTGAGGACCCCGGTGCCATCGGTCACAACAAGGCGCTGGAAAAGGACGTGGTGCTGGCAATCGCCCGGGAGCTCAAGAGCCTGATCGATGCCGAGCCCGGGTTCAGGGCCGTGCTGGTGCGTACCGGTGACTACTTCATTCCATTGCGCCGGCGTACCGAGATTGCCCGCCGGCACAATGCCGATCTGCTGGTCTCCATCCACGCCGATGCCTTTACCCGGCCCAGTGCCTTCGGCGCGTCGGTGTTCGCCCTGTCTGACCGGGGGGCGACCTCGGAAACTGCACGCCTGCTGGCGGACCGGGAGAACCGTTCCGACCTGATCGGCGGCGTGGGCGGGGTCAGCCTGGACAACAAGGATCAGGTACTGGCCAGCGTGCTGCTCGACCTGTCGATGACCGCGACGCTGTCGGCCAGCCTGGACGTGGGCCAGCAGGTACTCAGCTCCATCGGCCAGGTCACTCCCTTGCACAAGCGCAGGGTCGAACAGGCCGGTTTCATGGTGCTCAAGTCGCCGGACATCCCGTCAATCCTGGTCGAGACCGGATTCATCTCCAACCCGGGTGAAGCGCAGAAACTGGTGACCCGCAGTCACCAGCAGGCTCTGGCGCGGGCCATGCTCGGCGGGATCCGCGGCTACTTCCACCGCAACCCGCCGCCGGGCACCCGACTGGCCGCGCTCAAGAGCAATGGCCAGCTGGCCCAGGTGGATCGCGAGTACACGGTGCGCAGGGGTGATACCCTGTCGCTGATTGCCAATCGGCACGATGTCAGCCTGGCCAGCCTGCGCCAGGCCAATGGGCTGCGCAACGATCAGATTCGAGTGGGGCAGGTACTCAAGGTACCGGCCTCCAGCATGTTGGTGAAAAATGACCCCTGATGCGGTCATGGGGTTGAAGATGTCCCGAATACATTTGTTGACGCCGCGGCTGGCCAACCAGATTGCCGCCGGCGAAGTGGTGGAGCGGCCGGCCTCGGTCATCAAGGAGCTGCTGGAGAACAGTCTTGATGCCGGTGCCACTCGCGTCGATATCGATGTCGAGCAGGGCGGAGTAAAGTTGCTGCGGGTGCGCGATGATGGACGCGGCATCGCCCATGAGGACCTGCCGCTGGCCCTGTCGCGCCATGCCACCAGCAAGATCACCGACCTGGATGATCTGGAGCGGGTGGCCACCCTGGGCTTTCGCGGCGAGGCGCTGGCCTCGATCAGCTCGGTATCGCGCCTGCTGCTGACCTCCTGTGCCGAGAATGCCGATCAGGCCTGGCAGGTCGAGACCGAGGGGCGCGACATGAACCCCCGGGTTCAGCCGGCTGCCCACCCGCAGGGCACCACGGTCGAAGTGCGCGACCTGTTCTTCAACACGCCGGCACGGCGCAAGTTTCTGCGTACCGAGAAAACCGAGTTCGGCCACCTCGAGGAGGTGGTCAAGCGCTTGGCATTGTCGCGCTTCGATGTGGCCTTCAATCTGCGTCACAACGGCCGTACCGTACTCAGCCTGCGACCGGCACATACCGAGCAGGAAGCCCGGCGCCGGGTGGCCAGCATCTGCGGTCCCGCCTTCGTCGAGCAATCGGTGACCATCGACCAGGAGCGCGGCGGTCTGAGGCTCTGGGGCTGGGTGGGGCTGCCGACCTTTTCCCGCAGTCAGGCGGATCTGCAGTATTTCTGCGTCAATGGCCGGATGATCCGTGACAAGCTGGTCGCCCATGCGGTGCGCCAGGCCTACCGGGACGTGCTGTTCAACGGCCGGCACCCGACTTTCGTACTCTTTCTCGAGCTGGACCCGGCGGTGGTGGATGTCAACGTGCACCCGACCAAGCACGAGGTGCGCTTCCGTGACGGCCGCATGGTGCATGATTTCCTGTTCAGCACCCTGTACCGGGCGCTGGCGGACCAGCGTCCCGACGGCCAGGCGCCCGGTGATGCCGGTTCGCTCGCCGGGGCGGAGGCGCTGCAGTCAACCGGTCCGGTGAATACCGTCAGCGGCATAGACGCCGGCGTGTTCTCCGGTCAGACCCGCATGCCGCTGCACGAGCCTGCCGCCGGCTGGTCGGTGCCGCCGGTCATCCGTCCGGAACCCGGGCAGCTGGCCGCCGCCGCCCGTTCCTATGCCGATCTGTACGGTGAGCCGGCGGCCCCGTCCATGCCGATGGCCGAAGTCGAAGCCGGCGAGGTGCCGCCACTGGGCTACGCCATTGCCCAGCTGCATGGCATTTACATCCTGGCGGAGAATGCCGAGGGTCTGGTGGTGGTCGACATGCATGCCGCCCATGAGCGCATCACCTACGAGCGCCTGAAGCAGGCCATGGACCTGGAAGGCCTGCGCAGCCAGCCGCTGCTGGTGCCTGAAACCCTGGCGGTGAGTCAGCGCCAGGCCGACTGCGCCGAAGAACACGCCCAGTGGTTTGCCCGGCTCGGCTTCGCCCTGCAGCGCATGGGGCCCGAAACACTGGCGATCCGCGAGATTCCGGCGCTGCTGCGCCAGGCCGATGCCGCCCAGCTGGTGCTGGACGTGATCGCCGACCTGATGGAATACGGTACCAGCGACCGGATCGAAGCGCACCGCAACGAGCTGCTGGCGACCATGGCCTGCCACGGCTCGGTCCGCGCCAATCGCCGGCTGACGCTGGCGGAAATGAATGCGCTGCTGAGGGACATGGAACAGACCGAGCGCAGCGGCCAGTGCAATCACGGGCGTCCGACCTGGACGCGCATGAGCATGGCCGAGCTGGACAAGCTGTTCCTGCGGGGGCGCTAGATGACTTCCCCTGCTTCGCCTACGGTGATCTGCCTGATGGGGCCGACCGCCGCCGGCAAGACCGACCTGGCCCTGCATCTGGCCGAGCATCTGCCCTGTGAACTGATCAGCGTCGATTCGGCGCTGGTCTATCGGGGCATGGACATAGGCACAGCCAAGCCCGACGCGGCCACCCTGGCTCGCTACCCCCACCACCTGGTGGACATCCTCGATCCGGCCGAGGCCTATTCGGCGGCGCGTTTCCGTGTCGATGCCCAGGCGCTGATCACGGACATCCTCGAGCGCGGGCGCATCCCGCTGCTGGTCGGCGGTACCATGCTGTACTTCAAGGCTCTGGCCGGGGGGCTGGCGCAGATGCCCGCGGCCGATCCGCAGGTGCGTCAGCGCATCGAGGCTATGGCGGCCGCCGCAGGCTGGGAGGCCGTGCACGGGGAGCTGGCGAAGGTCGATCCGCAGGCGGCGCAGCGCATCCATCCCAATGACCCGCAGCGCATCCAGCGGGCCTATGAGGTGTTTCTGCTGACCGGCGTGCCGCTCAGCGAATGGCATCGTCGCCAGGCGCTGGAAAATGCCGAAAGCAGCGCGACTGGCAGGCCGAATATGTCCTATACTACGCGCTATGTGGCTGTGGCTCCGCGTGAGCGGCATATTCTCCACGAACGCATTGCCCTGCGCTTCCAGCAGATGATGGAGCAGGGGTTCCTTGCCGAGGTGGAAGCCCTGCATGCGCGGGGGGATCTGGATGTGTCGATGCCGTCGATCAGGGCTGTGGGGTACCGGCAGGCCTGGGACTATCTCGAGGGGAGACTCTCGCTGGAGGAGATGGTCGAGCGCGGGGTAATTGCCACCCGGCAGTTGGCGAAGCGCCAGTTCACCTGGCTGCGCGGTTGGCATGAGGAAATCGAATGGTTCGACAGCCTGGATCCGAAAAGATCAGACAAGCTCTTGAAACATCTCAGGACAATCGCCATATAGCTTATCCCGTTCTGTCGGCAGGTTTCGGGCTGTCCGTCTCTGGCGGACCGGCCAGATGATTTTTTGTTTCGAAAACAGTTTCTCTACTAGTTTCCATAAGGAGTGAGTAATGTCAAAAGGGCATTCCCTACAAGACCCTTACCTGAACGTCCTGCGCAAGGAACGTGTTCCGGTATCCATCTATCTGGTCAACGGCATCAAGCTGCAGGGGCAGATCGAATCCTTCGACCAGTTCGTCATCCTGCTGAAGAACACCGTCAGCCAGATGGTCTACAAGCATGCCATTTCCACCGTGGTTCCGGGCCGTCCGGTGCGTCTGCCGGTTCAGGGTGGTGATGACGCCGAGGCTAACCCTTGAGCCTGAAGGTGGCCTGATTGTTCTTTGAGCGCCATGAAGGGGGTGAGCGGGCAGTACTCGTTCATCTCGAGAGCCAGGACGAGCAGAGCCGTGAGGACCCTCACGAGTTTCTCGAACTGGTAAGGTCTGCGGGCGCCGAGGTGGTCGACTTCATGACCATCACCCGCTATCAGCCCAGCCCGCGTTTCCTGATCGGCAGCGGCAAGGTGGACGATCTGCGTGCGCTGGTCAAGGCGGGTGAGGGTGACCTGGTCATCTTCAATCATGTTCTTACCCCCAGCCAGGAGCGCAACCTGGAGCGCGAACTGGAGTGCCGGGTGATCGACCGTACCGGTCTGATTCTGGATATCTTCGCCCAGCGCGCCCGTACCCACGAGGGCAAGCTGCAGGTCGAGCTGGCCCAGCTCGATCATCTGAGTACCCGTCTGGTCCGCGGCTGGACCCACCTTGAGCGGCAGAAGGGTGGTATCGGCCTGCGTGGTCCGGGGGAAACCCAGCTGGAAACCGACCGCCGGCTGCTGCGGGTGCGCATCAAGCAGATCACCAAGCGTCTGGAGAAGGTCCGCAGTCAGCGTGATCAGGCCCGGCGTGCACGGCGGCGGGCGGAAATCCCTGTGGTCTCCCTGGTCGGCTACACCAACGCCGGCAAATCCACCCTGTTCAACCGGCTGACCGAGGCAGCGGTGTACGCTGCCGATCAGCTGTTCGCGACCCTGGATCCGACCCTGCGCCGCATCGAGCTGGCCGATATAGGCCCTGTCGTGCTGGCCGATACAGTAGGCTTCATCCGCCATCTGCCGCACAAACTGGTGGAGGCCTTCCGTGCCACGCTGGAGGAATCCAGTCAGGCCGATCTGCTGTTGCATGTGATCGACTCCGCCGACCCCGAGCGGACCTCCAATATCGAACAGGTGCATCTGGTGCTGGGCGAGATCGGCGCTCTTGAGCTGCCGATTCTCGAGGTCTACAACAAGATCGACCTGCTTGAGGACTTCGAGCCCCAGATACAGCGCGACGAGCAGGGAGTGGCGGTACGTGTCTGGCTCTCCGCACGGGACGGGAAGGGGCTGGACCTGCTGGCGCAGGCGATTGCCGAGCGGCTGGGCGAGGACATAGTGCAGCAGAGCATACTGCTCGAGCACGCTGAAGCCCGACTGCGCGCGCAATTCTATGCCGCCGGCGCGGTCACAGCTGAACGTGTGACCGAGGATGGCCGGCAACAGCTGGACCTGCGCCTGCCCCGGGCGGACTTCAACCGCCTGGTCAAGCGCGAGGGCTGGCAGCCCGACGCCTTCCTCGAGCAACATACTTTGCAATAATGGATGCTGGCTGCGGTTCGCGAAGCGGCCGGTATTTGCTGTAGGATGCGCGAATGATTGTGTCGGCCGGCGGGCTGACCGGAGCGGTTTCACGGTTTTTGACAACGGAGAACGCTATGGCGTGGAATGAGCCTGGTGGCGGTAACAATTCGAACAACCAGGATCCCTGGGGCGGCGGTAACCGTGGCGGCGGTGACAACCGCGGCGGCAAACAGGGGCCGCCGGACCTGGACGAGGCCCTGCGCAAGCTGCAGGACAGCCTGAACGGCATTTTCGGCAACAAGAAGAGCGGGGGCTCCGGCGGCAATGGCCGGCGCGTCGGTGGTGGACAGGGTATTCCCCGTGGAGTCTGGATCATCGGCGGGGTTCTGCTGTTCGTGTTCTGGCTGTTCAACGCCATCTACATGGTCGATGAGCAGGAGCAGGCGGTCATTCTGCGCCTGGGTGAATACAATCGCACCGTGGAATCGGGCCTGCATGTGTATTTCCCGCCCTTCGAGAAGAAGTTCCAGCGTAACGTCACCGCTATCCGTTCCTACCGTCAACAGGGTCAGATGCTGACCGAGGACGAGAACATCGTCGAAGTACCGCTGGCGGTGCAGTATCGCATCTCCAATCTGGAGAACTTCGTGCTCAAGGTAGAGGATCCGGAAACCAGCCTGCGCCATGCCACCGAGAGTGCCCTGCGCCACGTTGTGGGTTCGACCCCCATGCACCAGGTGCTGACCGAAGGGCGTGAGCAGATGGGTGTGGAAACCACCGAGCGTCTGCAGCGCTATCTGGATGCCTACGAGACCGGGATCACTGTGGTTCAGGTGAACATCGAGAGCGCCCAGGCGCCGGCGGAGGTGCAGGATGCCTTCGATGACGTGATCCGTGCCCGGGAGGACGAGGTTCGTGAGCGCAACCTGGCCGAATCCTATGCCAACAGCGTCATTCCGGAAGCCCGCGGTCAGGCCCAGCGTCTGCTGGAAGAAGCGAACGGCTATCGCCAGGCGGTAGTGGCTCGGGCCCAGGGTGAGGCCGAACGCTTCAACCTGCTGGTCGGTGAATACCGTCAGGCACCGGAGGTCATGCGCGAGCGTCTGTACATCGAGACCCTGCAGGATGTATTGAGCAATACCAGCAAGATCATGGTATCGGGCGAGGGCAACAGCAATCTGCTGTACCTGCCGATCGACAAGCTGATGCAACAGGGCGGCAGCACCGGAACCTCGTCCTCCGGCAGCCAGTCGGCCGGCACCGCCACCGGGGCGGACGCCAGCAACCGCATACCGGTTCAACTGCAGCAGCGTGATCTGCGTTCAAGGGAGGCTCGCTGATGAGTAACAAATCGATTTTCGGAGTGATCGTCGCGCTGGTGGTGATCGTTGTCGGCTGGAACAGCTTCTACATCGTCTCCGAGACTCAGCGTGGGCTGGTGCTGCAGTTCGGTAAGGTGGTGCGTGATGATGTGCCCTCCGGTCTGCATTTCAAGCTGCCCTTTGTGCAGGAGGCCAAGCTGTTCGATGCCCGCCTGCTGACCCTGGACACGGCTACCCAGCGTTACCTGACCCTGGAGAAGAAGGCGCTGATGGTGGATTCCTTCGCCAAGTGGCGCATCATCAATGTCCAGCGCTACTACACCGCTACCTCCGGCATGCGCTCCATCGCTGAGGAGCGTCTGTCCCGGCAGCTGGAGTCAGGTCTGCGCAACGAGGTGGCTCGCCGCACCCTGCACGAGGTCGTGGCGGGCGAGCGTGACCAGCTGATGGCGGACATCACCGCCGACCTCAACCGGGTTGCCAGTCGCGAGATGGGCATCGAGGTGCTGGACGTGCGGGTCAAGGCCATCGATCTGCCACGGGAAGTCAACCGCAGCGTGTTCGAGCGCATGAGCTCGGAGCGTGAGCGTGAGGCACGTGAACACCGCGCCAAGGGCCGCGAGCTGGCTGAAGGTATCCGCGCCGACGCCGACCGTCAGCAGCGGGTGATCCTGGCCGAGGCCTTCCGCGAAGCCGAGGAGATCCGCGGTCAGGGTGATGCCGAGGCGGCATCCATCTACGCGGCGGCGTACAACAAGGATCCGGAGTTCTACTCCTTCTACCGCAGCCTGCAGGCTTATCGGGAAAGCTTCTCCAGCAAGTCCGACGTGCTGGTGCTGGATCCGGACAGCGAGTTCTTCCGGTTCTTCCAGGGGGCGCAGCGGCCCTGATCGGAAACTGGCCACACTTGTCCGCCGGGCAGGTGTGGCCACCTCAAAACATGCTACAATCGCGCAGCCGGGCCCTCCCGGCTTTTTTGTGACCGGTGGTTCCGGGATAGAGGTATGAGCCGATGTGGCAGAGTCTGGCGACGGCGCTGTGTCTGGTGCTGGTGATCGAAGGTCTGATGCCGTTTCTTGCCCCCGCGACCTGGAAGCGCATGCTGGCAGCTGTGAGCCTCATGGGAGAGCGTCAGCTGCGTGTGGCCGGCCTGTTGTGCATGCTGACGGGTACGGCCTGTCTGTACCTGATCCGCTAACGAAATTAAGGTTCTGATGATGCCTACTGTTGATCGCTGGCTCTTGCCTGACGGGATCGAGGAAGTGCTGCCCGAGGAGGCGGCGCGTACCGAAGCCGCCCGCCGGCAACTGCTTGATCTGTTTTCCCGCTGGGGCTATGACCTGGTCATTACCCCGCATATCGAATATCTGGAATCCCTCCTGACCGGCTCCGGTCATGATCTCGACCTGCAGACCTTCAAGATGACTGACCGTCTGTCCGGTCGCATGCTGGGCTTGCGCGCAGACATCACGCCCCAGGTGGCGCGTATCGACGCCCATACCCTCGGTGCCGAAGGCCCCAGTCGTCTATGCTATTGCGGCAGTGTCCTGCACACGCTGCCGCGACCGTTGTCCACCTCGCGCAGCCTGATTCAGCTGGGTGCTGAACTCTACGGCGACGCCTCCAGCGCCAGCGACATCGAAGTCATCTCGCTGATGCTGGAAACCCTCGCAGCCAGCCGGGTGCAGAATGTGCATCTGGATCTGGGTCATGTCGGCATCTACCGTGGTCTGGTGCAGGCCGCCGAGCTGGACGAGGCTACCGAGCGGGCGCTGTTCGATGCACTGCAGCGCAAGGCCGGGGATGAAGTGCGTGAGCTGACCTCGCACATCACCCAGCCGGAGCTGGCTGCCATGCTCAGTGGTCTGGTGGACCTGTCCGGGGATGCGCAGGTGCTGGAGCGCGCCCATGTCCTGCTCAAGGGTGCACCGGAGAGCATCATGGTCGCCCTGGATGAGCTGTCGGAGATTGCCCGTGTACTGGGGCGGCGCTATCCGCAGGTGCCGCTGTATTTCGACCTGGCCGAGCTGCGTGGCTATCACTACCACACCGGGGTGACCTTTGCGGCCTTCATACCGGGAACCGGCCAGAGCATCGCCCAGGGTGGCCGGTACGACGAGATCGGCCGGGACTTCGGTCGGGCGCGCCCGGCGACGGGTTTTTCCACCGACCTGCGCCTGCTGGTGGCATGCGGTGAGATTCAGGCAGATGGCCGCCGCGATCGCGGCATCTGGGCACCCCATGGCGAGCAGCCGGGGTTGCAGGAGAAGGTGGCAGAGCTGCGGCAGGCGGGCGAGCGGGTGATCGCGGCGCTGCCGGGGCAGGTGGATGCCGATGCAGCGCAACTGGGATGTGATCGCATACTGCGTTTTGCAAACGACGGCTGGCAGGTTGACGAACTGCAAGTTTGATTTTCTGGCCCCCGGGCCGATTCATATTGAGTGAGGCAAGAGCTGAACATGGGTAAGAATGTTGTCATCCTGGGCACCCAGTGGGGTGATGAGGGCAAGGGCAAGATCGTCGATCTGCTGACCGATCAGGTATCCGCCGTCGTGCGCTATCAGGGCGGTCACAACGCCGGCCACACCCTGGTGATCGATGGCGAGAAGACAGTGCTGCACCTGATCCCCTCGGGCATCCTGCGCGAGAATGTCATGTGCTACATCGGCAACGGTGTGGTGCTGTCCCCGGAAGCGCTGATCAAGGAAGTGGGCGGGCTGGAAGCCCGTGGCGTGCCGGTACGCGACCGCCTGCGCATCAGCCCCGCCTGTCCGCTGATCCTGCCCTACCACGTGGCGCTGGATCAGGCCCGCGAGAACGCCCGCGGCGAAGCCAAGATCGGCACCACCGGTCGTGGTATCGGTCCGGCCTATGAGGACAAGGTATCCCGCCGCGGCCTGCGCGTCGGTGACCTGTTCCATCGCGAGCGCTTTGCCGCCAAGCTCGGCGAGGTACTGGATTACCACAACTTCGTGCTGAAGAACTATTACAAGGTCGAGCCGATCGACTTCCAGAAGACCCTGGAAGAGGCGCTGGCCTTTGCCGACTGGCTGAAGCCCCTGGTAATCGACGTGACTGCCCGTTTGCACGAGCTGCGCCGCGAGGGTGCCAACATCATGTTCGAGGGTGCCCAGGGCACGCTGCTGGACATCGACCACGGTACCTATCCCTACGTCACCAGCTCCAACACTACCGCCGGCGGTACCTCCACCGGTTCCGGTGTCGGCCCGCTGTACCTGGATTACGTGCTGGGTATCACCAAGGCCTACACCACCCGCGTCGGCTCCGGTCCTTTCCCCACCGAGCTGTTCGACGATATCGGCGAGCGCCTGGCTACCCGCGGCCACGAGTTCGGCTCCACCACCGGACGTGCGCGCCGCTGCGGCTGGTTCGATGCGGTGATCCTGCGTCGGGCGATCGAGATCAACAGTATCAGCGGTCTGTGCCTGACCAAGCTGGATGTACTCGACGGTCTGGATTCGATCCGCATCTGCGTGGGCTACCGCGACGACGAGGGCAACCTGATCGAAGCCCCCAGCGATGCCGACAGCTACACCGGACTGGAGCCGGTCTACGAGGAAATGCCCGGCTGGAGCGAATCCACCCTGGGCATCCAGACCGTCGAAGGGCTGCCGGCTGCTGCGCAGGCCTACATCAAGCGGATCGAGGAGCTGGTGGGCGCCCCCATCGACATCATTTCCACCGGTCCCGACCGCAACGAGACCATCATCCTGCGGCAGATCTTCTGACCCGCATCTGAACCACCGGGACAGGCATGGAAGTGCCTGTCCCGGTGGTTCAAGAATGGGGTGCTCAGGTCCCGAACACTGAAAACCTCGCCGCCCGCTTTTCCCTGAACGCGGCAATCCCCTCGGCAGCCTCCGCGCCACCCAGCGCAATCGCCATCAACTGCGTCTCACGCTCCAACTGCCGCTCGAACGCCTCACGGTCTGGCCCATCCAGCAACTCCAGAATCGCCGCCTGCGACTCACTCGGCCCCTCGGCCAATTGCTGTCCCAGTTCCAGTGCCACCTGCGGGGCAGTGCCGGACTCGACCAGTTGGTTGATCACACCCACTGCGGCGAAACGCTCAATCGGCAACCGCCCGTCGAACAGGGCGACTTCCGCCACCATCGGGCACCAGCCCCGCCTTGACGTAGGCCATCGAAATATAGCTACCCTGCGCCGCCACGATCAGATCGGAGGCAAACGCCAGGGAAGCCCCCGCGCACGGTGAACAAGCATCTGGATCAGGTGTTTCGCAAGCTCGGCGTGGAGAACCGTACGGCGGCCGCCGCCGCTGCGATCAGGTGTCTGGCTCGATTCTGAGTCTGAGGCGCCGCTTCCACTGTCCAAATCGGTCACGCAAAACGATCTTTCCGAACATTGATCGCCAAACCTGCCGCTCTACTATGGATGACATTCAGATGATCGCTTGCCCCGGCCTCCGGGGGCGTCATCCAATGCGGTAACTCCATCGCCGTTCGACGACGTACTGCCTCCCGTATCCGAGGCAGCAGGGACGCGTGCATCTGAAAAACAGGCCCACAAGGCCGTTGAAAAACAAGAACAAGACAAGAAGGAAGTACATCTATGCAATCGGTGAACGTGTACGAGCTTACCGGCAAGTCGAAATTCAACCGTTTCCACGGACTCATTCTGTTCTGGTGTGTGCTCATATTGATAATCGACGGCTACGATCTGGCCGTGGTAGGAGCGGCGTTGCCCGCGATAATGGATGATATGGGCGTCGATGCCACCAGCGCCGGCATCATGGCCGGCTCGGCGCTGTTCGGCACCATGTTGGGTGCCATGTTCCTCGGTACCTTGGCTGACCGCATAGGCCGGCCGAAGATGATCGCGATCTGTGTCGCGCTGTTCAGCCTGTTCACTGCGGCGTCGGGGCTGACCAGCGACCCGGTCAGCTTCAGTGTCACGCGCTTTATCGCCGGTCTCGGCATTGGTGGGGTGCTGCCCGTGATGACCGCGCAGATGAGTGAATTCTCGCCAGCCAAGTTGCGTGCCCGGCTGGTGACCCTGGTGTTTGCCGGTTATTCGGTGGGCGGCATCCTGGTGGCCCTGACCGGCAAGCAACTGATCGAAAGCCATGGCTGGCAGTCGGTGTTCTATATGGCCGGCCTGCCGGTGCTGCTGATCCCCTTCATCCTCAAGAGCATGCCCGAGTCGATGACCTTCCTGCTCAAGAAAGGCCGTCAGCAGGAGTTGCGGACGATTGTGCAGAAGATCGAACCGCAACTGGCCTTGAGCCAGCAAACCGTATTCGTCGGGCTGGATGCAACAGCGACCAGGCAGGATACGCCGGTGCGCAATCTGTTCCGCGAAGGCCGCGGCTTCAGCACTGTGATGATCTGGACCGCCTTCATGACCGGCCTGTTCATGGTGTATGCCCTCAACTCCTGGCTGACCAAGCTGATGGCCATGGCCGGTTTCAGCCTCGGCTCGGCGCTGAACTTCGTGATCGTGTTCAACATCGGTGCCATCGTCGGTGCGGTCGGCGGCGGCTGGCTCAGCGACCGGCTGAATATCAAGCACGTGCTGGTGGTGTTCTACCTGATCGGCGCCGTGGCCCTGACCGCGCTGGGCTTTACTCGCTCCACCGGGCTGCTGTTCCTGATGGTGTTCATCGTCGGTGCCTCGACCCTGGGCACCCAGTTGCTGGCCTATGCCTATGCCGGCGACTTCTATCCGCTGTCGATTCGCTCGACCGGGGTCGGTTTCGCCTCCGGGGTAGGGCGCATCGGCGCGATAGTGGCGCCGATCCTGATCGGCTGGCTGGTCTCGCTGAGCCTGCCGCTGGAGCAGAACTTCATGGCCATCGCCGTGGCCGGGGTGTTTGGCGCCATAGCGGTGACCCTGGTCAACCAGTCGCGCGCCGATTCCACCCAGGTCCGGGAAGCGGCAGCGCTGAACAACTGAACGCACAGACCTTTCAAACAACAAAAATGGTATCGGTAACATGTTCAAGAACACAATCAAGCTGCTGCTGGCCTGCGCTGTGACAGCAACAGCGCCCGTTGCACTGGCAGACTTCCTCGGTGATGCCAAGGCGAGCCTCGAGCTGCGCAACTTCTACTACAATCGGGATTTGCGCAACGAGGGTGCCGCCCAGTCCAAGCGGGACGAGTGGGGCCAGGGCTTCATACTCAACCTGCAGTCGGGGTTCACCGAAGGCCGCATCGGCTTCGGTGTCGACGCGCTCGGCATGCTCGGGGTCAAGCTGGACTCGAGCCCCGATCGCACCGGATCGGGTATTCTCGCGCATGACTCCGAGCGCAATGTAGCGGATGAATATGGCAAGGTGACGCTGACCGCCAAGGCGCGGGCCGGGCAAAGCGAGCTGCGGATCGGTGGTCTGCATCCGACCTTGCCGATGCTGTGGAGCAACAACAGTCGCCTGTTGCCGCAGATCTTCCGTGGCGGCATGCTGGTCTCCAACGACCTGGAGCCGCTGCGCATCAGCCTGCTGCGGGTGAACGCGGTCAAGCAGCGTAACTCGACGGACTTCGAGTCGCTGACGGCCTTCGGCTATGCGCCGGTCAGTGCCGATCATTACGACTATCTGGCGCTGGATTACCAGGCGCTGCCTGGTCTGTCGCTCAGCTATCACCTGGCTGACCTGGATGACCTGTATCGCTCCCATTTCCTTGGCCTGAAGCTCGACCAGCCACTCGGGCCGGGCAGCCTGATATCGGATATCCGTTACTTCGACGCCCGTGACAGCGGGGCGGAAAAGCTCGGCGAGGTGGATAACCGTACCCTGAGCAGCTGGCTCGCCTACCGCGTGGCTGGCCATACCCTGGGGGGTGGCTACCAGAAGGCCTGGGGCAGTACCCCCTTCGCCTTCGTCAATGGTTCCGATACCTATCTGTTCGGCGAGTCGCTGGTCAGTACCTTCACGGCGCCGAAGGAACGGGTCTGGTTCCTGCGCTACGATTTCGACTTCGCCGCGGCGGGACTGGATGGCCTCACCCTTGGGGTCAAGTATGTGAAGGGTGATGAGGTCGATCCGACACTGCTGAGCACCGCGCAGGCCGCCGAGTTGCGTGCGCAAGGTCGTGAAGGCAAGGAATGGGAGCGGGTCACCGATATTGGTTACACTGTGCAGAGTGGACCGTTCAAGGCATTGTCGCTGCAGTGGCGCAACTCGACGAACCGTTCGACCTATGCCGACAGCGCCAATGAGAACCGCCTTATCGTTCGTTATGTCTTTGATTTATAAACGCAAAGGGAAATTCCCTGTATAGCCGGATGGCTAATGGCGGCCAACGCCGCCCTGCGTTACACTCCGTGCTCAATGGATTGGTCCGACCAGTTGCAATCCCGCAGTTTTGCAGCGTAGCAGAGCAGGGGGAGGCGCTATGGCGATAATGCACAAAGACACGATCTCGGCTTGCCTTCTGAAGGAAGCCCTGCGGGGCTTCACCCGTCCCGGGCTGGACGCTGGAGCCCTGCTGGACAGCCTCGGCTTTCCCGGCGTGCCGCTGGATGAGCCGGGCCAGCGGGTGCCGGTCGAGCTGTACAGTGTGGTCTGGCTGCGCCTGGCCGCTACCTATGACGATGAGTTCTTCGCCATGGACCCGCGCCCGCTGCGGCTCGGCAGTTTCAACTTCCTGTGTCGCACCGGGATCAACCAGCCGACGGTGGAGCAGGCGCTGATCCATACCCTCAACTTCCTCGGCCTGATGCTCGGCAACTTCAAGGGCCGCCTGGCCCGGAGCCGGAGCCTGGCGGAAATCGTTCTGCAGGAGGGCACGCAGCCGCCGCAGCGGCCCTTTGCCTATTTCACCTACTGGATGATCGTGCATGGGCTGGCCTGCTGGCTGGCCGGCCGGCGCATCCCACTGCTGGCGGTCGAGTTGCGTTGCCAGGAGCCGGGTTACGTCGACGATTACCGGGTGATGTTTTCCGACAACCTGCGCTTCGGCCAGGCCTCCACCCGGGTCATTTTCGCCGCCGAGGCGCTGGACCTGCCGGTCCGGCGCAGCAAGGACGAACTGCGCTGCTTCCTCAGCCACGCCCCGGCCAATATCCTGGTGCGCTACCGGGATGCCAACAGCCTGGCCAGCCAGGTCAAGAACGCCCTGCGCGCGCTGCCGGCGATCGACTGGCCAACCAGCGATGCGCTGGCGCAATCGCTGTGCATGTCGCCGTCGACCCTGCGTCGCCGACTGGCAGCCGAAGGGGTCCAGTACCAGGCGATCAAGGACAGCCTGCGCGAGGAGCAGGCTACCCGCTGGCTGGCCGATCCGGCGATCAGCTATGCGGATATCGCCGAACGGCTCGGCTTTGCCGATGTCAGCTCGTTCTACAAGGCCTTCCGCAAATGGACCGGTACCAACCCCGGCCACTACCGTCAGCTGATCCTTGGCGACGATTGAGCGGGCCGGGATCCGCCGATGATGTGCCAGCCCGGGTCCCTCAGGCCGAATCATGGCTGAAATCCTCCTCCCAGAACTCCAGCTCGCCACGGGAACCGGGCGCACGGGCCTGTTCCTGTGCCTGCAGCTCCAACCGGCGGATCTTGCCCGAAATGGTTTTCGGCAGGTCACTGAACTCGATTCGCCGCACACGTTTGTAGGGCGCCAGTTGCTGACGAGCGAACTCGATGATGTGGCGGGCCAGCTCCGGGCTCGGGGTATGGCCCTGGCGCAGGATGACGAATGCCTTGTGTTCGATCAGCACGCTTTCCAGTTTGAAGGGGCTGATGCGATAACCCGAGGATTCGAAGACGTCATCGCTGCGGCCGATATAGGTGAAGTACCCGGCCTCGCCCCGGACGGCGACATCGCCGGTACGGTAGTAGCCGCCCAGCGCTTTGTCGCAGGGCGACGTAATGGCACGCCGCAGTTGGGCGAGGGCCGTTTGGATGCCGAGGCCTGGGGCATCGGTGAGGATGGCAAGACGCCTTACCGGGTGATGCGGGTCCCAACCCCGAACGCCCGATGATGGCCAACAACCTCGGCAACCTGAAAGTGCTGGCGACAGTTGAGCAGAGTGGCCAGGTCGTGACCGGTGAAGGCCAGATGATTGTCGGCGTTCAGCGCTGGGTGATACCGCCGATCCCATGAGGTCGGGCGGCTCCGATGTAAACGGAATCAACAGACTCAGCGAGGTGGTCCCATGGGTATCAAACTGAATATTGTCGAGCACAACCTGCAGCAGCTGCAGATCGATGCCGACTGGAGGCCGGCCAGACCGAGACCCTGAAGAAAGTCGGCAGCATCACCCTGCCGGGTGAGGATATGTCGACCACCACGCCACAGATTTTCATCCGGTGATGCCTGGCCGCTCCGTCATCCGGAGCGGCATCCCTATCCGATAACAACAGTGTCCAAAACAGTCAGGCAGGTTGAAACAAACGGCCATTGCCCGGCCCGGCGGCCGGATACCAGAATGGTTGCATAACAATCTGACGGGCCGTGCGCTGGCCCGAGCCAGGAGCTTTCATGCAGCTGAACGACAACACTTTCATGATCACCGGTGGTGCCTCGGGCCTGGGCGCGGCGGCCGCTGCCATGCTGATCGAGGCCGGGGCCAGGGTGGCGCTGGTCGATCTCAATGGTGATGCCCTGCAACAGCAGGTCGAGCAACTGGGCGATCGTGCCCGGGCCTATGTCGCCGATATTGCCGATGAACAGCAGGCCGCTGAAGCGGTAGCGGCGGCCCGGCGGGATGTCGGCAGTCTTCACGGGCTGGTCAACTGCGCCGGCATCGCTCCCGGGGAGAAGATCCTGGGTCGTAACGGTCCGCACGGTCTGGCCAGCTTCGACCGGGCGCTGCGCATCAACCTGCTCGGCAGCTTCAACATGCTGCGGCTGGTGGCCGAGGTGATGGCGGCAGGCGAGCCAAATGGGCAGGGCGAGCGCGGCGTGATCATCAATACCGCCTCGGTGGCCGCCTACGACGGGCAGATCGGCCAGGCCGCCTACGCCGCCTCCAAGGGCGGCGTGGTCAGCATGACCCTGCCGGCGGCACGCGAGATGGCGCGCCATGGCATCCGGGTGATGACCATAGCCCCCGGGATCTTCGAGACGCCGATGATGGCGGGCATGACTCAGGAGGTGCGTGACTCGCTGGCCCGGGATGTGCCTTTCCCGCCGCGCCTGGGCTTGCCGGCTGAATACGCGGCGCTGGTGCGCCATATCATCGAAAACCCCATGCTCAATGGCGAAGTGATCCGTCTGGATGGCGCGCTGCGCATGGCGGCGCGCTGAGGAGGCGATATGCAACAGGATCCAATTGTAATCACAGGCAGTGCCCGTACCCCGATGGGGGCGCTGCAGGGTGAGCTGGCCGGGATACCCGCGCCGCAACTGGGGGCGGCGGCGATTCGCGCTGCGGTCGAGCGCAGTGGTCTGGCCGCCGAGGCGGTGCAGGAAGTGCTGATGGGTTGTGTGCTGCCCGCCGGCCTCGGTCAGGCACCGGCGCGCCAGGCGGCGTTGGCGGTCGGGCTGGCCAAGTCCACGGTGTGCACCACCCTGAACAAAATGTGCGGTTCTGGCATGCAGGCGGCGATCATCGCCCATGACCGACTGCTGGCCGGCAGTGTCGATGTGGTGGTGGCCGGTGGCATGGAGAGCATGTCCAACGCACCCTATCTGCTCGATGGTGCCCGTCAGGGGTTGCGCATGGGGCATGGGCGTCTGCTTGATCACATGTTCCTTGATGGGCTTGAGGATGCCTATGACAAGGGTCGTTTGATGGGCACCTTCGCCGAGGATTGCGCCCAGCAGCATGGTTTTACCCGTGAAGAGCAGGATGCCTGGGCGCTGCAATCGGTGCAGCGGGCGCAGGCGGCCATCGAGCAGGGGCTGTTCGCGGAGGAACTGACACCGATCAGCGCCCAGGTCGGGCGGCGGGTGGTACAGATGCAGGTGGATGAGACGCCGCTGAAGGTCGATCCGAGCCGTATCCCCAGCCTGAAGCCGGCCTTCCGTGACGGTGGCACAGTGACGGCGGCCAATTCCAGTTCTATTTCCGATGGTGCCGCAGCATTGTTGCTGATGCGCCAGTCCGAGGCGCTGCGCCGGGGGCTCAAGCCGCTGGCAGCGATTCGTGGTCATGCGGCCTTTGCCGACGAGCCAGGCCTGTTTCCGGTTGCCCCTATCGGCGCCATCCGCAAACTGCAGGAACGCACTGGCTGGTCGCTGGATGAGGTCGATCTGTTCGAGATCAACGAGGCCTTTGCCGTGGTCAGCATGATCGCGGTGCGGGAGCTGGGGCTGGACCCGGCAAAGGTCAACGTGCATGGCGGTGCCTGCGCTCTGGGCCATCCGATCGGCGCCTCGGGCGCGCGCATCCTGGTCACCCTGCTGGCGGCACTGCGGGCGCGTGGCCTGCGCCGCGGGATGGCGGCCATCTGCATCGGCGGTGGTGAAGCCACGGCCATGGCCATCGAACTGATCGACTGAGGAGGCGCAAATGCTGTTGACCGATGAGCAACGCGAGATCGCCGGGGTAGCACGCCAGTTCGCCCGGGAGCGGCTGTTGCCGTTTGCCGCCGACTGGGACCGCGAGCACCGCTTTCCCGCCGAGGCGCTGGCGGAAATGGGCCGGCTGGGCTTTCTCGGCATGCTGGTGCCGGAGCAGTGGGGCGGTTGCGATACCGGCTACCTGACCTATGCCCTGGCGTTGGAGGAGATCGCTGCCGGCGATGGTGCCTGCTCGACCATCATGAGTGTGCACAACTCGGTGGGCTGTGCGCCCATCCTGCGCTTTGGCAGTGATGAGCAGAAGCAGCGTTTCCTGCCACCGCTGGCCAGCGGCGAGCAGATCGGCGCCTTCGCCCTGACCGAGCCGCATGCCGGCTCCGACGCCGGTTCGCTGCGCACCCGCGCGCGCCGCGACGGCGACGGTTATGTGCTGGATGGCGCCAAGCAATTCATCACCTCCGGCAGTCATGCCGGCACCGTGATCGTGTTCGCGGTGACTGACCCGGATGCCGGCAAGCGGGGCATCAGTGCCTTTATCGTCCCCACCGACAGCCCCGGCTATCAGGTGGTACGGGTCGAGGACAAGCTCGGCCAGCACGCCTCGGATACTTGCCAGATCGCCTTCGATGGCCTGCGCCTGCCGCTGGCCAACCGTCTGGGTGAGGAGGGCGAGGGGTATCGTATCGCCCTGGCCAACCTGGAAGGGGGCCGCATCGGTATCGCCGCCCAGGCGGTGGGCATGGCGCGGGCGGCGTTCGAGGCGGCGCGCGATTATGCCAACGAACGCCAGGCCTTCGGCAAGACCCTGACCGAGCACCAGGCGGTGGCCTTCCGCCTGGCCGACATGGCCACGCAGATCGCCGTGGCCCGGCAGATGGTGCACCACGCCGCCGCCCTGCGTGACGCCGGCCAGCCGGCGCTGGTCGAGGCGTCGATGGCCAAGCTGTTCGCCTCGGAAATGGCGGAAAAGGTGTGCTCGGCGGCAATCCAGACCCTGGGCGGCTATGGCTATCTGAAGGACTTCCCATTGGAGCGCATCTATCGCGATGTGCGGGTGTGTCAGATCTACGAGGGTACCAGCGATATCCAGCGGCTGGTGATTGCCCGTAACCTGGGAGGGCAGTGATCCCCCGGTCCGGTAACAGTTAATCAAGGCAGCGGTGAATGCTGCTGCCAAGCAGTCCGATAACAAAAACAAGGAACAGAACAATGCAGAATTTTCAAGCTGGCAGCATGCAGCAATTCCCCCTGATGATCAGCAGCATCCTGCAACATGCCGCTACCGCCCATGGCGACCGGGAGATCGTCTCCCGACTGGTAGACGAGCCGCTGTGGCGGTACGACTATGCCGGCCTCGCCGAGCGGGCAGGGCGCGCAGCCAACATGATCAAACGGCTGGGAGTCGGCCCGGGGGATTTCGTCTCGACCCTGGCCTGGAACACCCACAGGCACTATGAGCTGTTCTTCGCGGTGCCCGGCATCGGCGCTGTACTGCATACCGGCAACCCGCGCCTGTCGGACGAGCAGATCGCCTATACCTTGAACCATGCGGGCAGCAGTGTGCTGCTGTTCGAGCGCAACTTCGCCGATCTGGTGCAGCGCCTGTTGCCCCGGCTGACCAATATCCGCCATTTCATCATGCTTGCCGACGCGGACCTGCCGGACATGCCCGGCGTGAACCTGCTGGGTTACGAGCAGCTGCTGGCCCAGGAAGAGTCCTTCGATCAGTGGCCGAGCTTCGATGAGAATGCCGGCGCCATCCTGTGTTACACCTCGGGTACCACCGGCAACCCCAAGGGCGTTCTCTACAGCCATCGCTCAATAGTGCTGCATGCGCTGGCCGCGGGCCTCAACAGCGCGTTCAACTTCTCCGCCTTTGATTGCATCATGCCCTGTTCTTCCCTGTACCACGGCACGGCCTGGGGGGTGCCCTTTGCAGCCGCGATCAATGGCTGCAAGTTCGTGCTGCCCTGCGACAAGATGGACGGCGCCAGCCTGCAGGAGCTGATCCAGAACGAAGGGGTGACCTTCTCCGGGGGCGTACCGACCATCTGGACCATGTATCTGGATCACCTCGAGCGTACCGGTGAAGACGCCGGAAAGCTGACCCATCTGATTATCGGCGGCTCCGCTGTGCCCCGCGCCATGGCTGAGAAATTCCAGACCAAATACGGGGTGGCTGTTCGCCAGCTGTGGGGCATGACCGAAACCAGCCCCCTGGGTGTGGTGGCTACCCCAACGCCCAAACTGGCCCAGTTGGGAGAAGACGCAGTCAATGATGTCATCTGGAGCCGTCAAGGACGCCTTCAATACGGCATCGAACTCAAGGTGGTGAATGAAAAGGGCGAACCCCTGCCGGCCGATGGCAAGAGCGCCGGTACCTTGATGGTGCGCGGTCCGTGGACGGTGGAGCGCTATTTCCGCAGCGACACCAGTGCGCTGGATGCCGAGGGCTGGTTCGATACCGGCGATATCGCCACTCTGGATGAAAACGGTTTCATGCGTATCACCGACCGTACCAAGGATGTGATCAAATCCGGCGGTGAGTGGGTCAGTTCCATCGACGTCGAAAATGCCGCCATTTCCTGTCCCGGAGTGCGAGTCGCTGCGGTGATAGGCGTCTATCATCCCAAGTGGGAAGAGAGACCCTTATTGATAGTGGAAACCCACCCGGGCGAAACAGTCACCATGGAAATGATGCTGGCACACCTGGAAGACAAGATCGTCAAATGGTGGATGCCCGACGATATGATTCTTGATGAAGTGCCCCTGACTGCCACCGGCAAGATCGACAAGAAGGTACTGCGGGATCGCTATTACAACTACCTGGCTGATTCCAGGCTTCAGGCGCAGCTGTAGAGACGGAGGAGGGGGGATGACGGCGAGCATGAACAGCGGTCCGTTGGCCGGTCTGCGGGTGTTGGAGTTCGCCGGCATCGGTCCCGGCCCGCATTGCGCCATGCAACTGGCGGATATGGGAGCGGATGTCCTGCGCGTTGAGCGCCCGGGGGGCAACGGTTGGCCTAACCCCGTGGTCGATCGCGGACGATCGGTCATTACCCTGGATATCCGCACTGAGGCTGGTCGCCAGCGCTGTCTGGAACTCGCTCAACGTGCCGACGTGCTGATTGAAGGCAATCGTCCCGGGGTGATGGAGCGTCTCGGGCTGGGTCCTGACCAGTTGTGCGCGCTCAACCCGCGGCTGGTCTATGGCCGCATGACCGGATGGGGACAGACCGGGCCTCTGGCCCGGTCCGCCGGCCACGACATCAACTACATCGCCTTGACCGGGGCGCTGGCAGCCATCGGCCCGGCGCAGGGTGAGGCGATTCCACCGCTGAATCTGGTGGGTGATTTCGGTGGCGGCTCGATGTTCCTGACGGTGGGCATTCTCGCTGCGTTGTTGGAGCGAGAACGCTCGGGGCAGGGGCAGGTGGTTGATGCTGCCATCGTCGATGGTACTGCGTCACTGATGTCGTTCTTCAGTGGTCTGTTGCCCAGCGGTCGCATCGATATGCGTCAGGGCTGCAATCTGCTCGGTGGCGCAGCGCCCTGGTACCGTTGCTACCGTTGTGCCGACGGTCGACAGATTGCTGTGGGAGCGCTGGAACCGGGGTTCTATGCTGAGCTGGTGGCGCTCACCGGGGCAGGTGAGGTGATGCAGCAGCAGGCGCAGGATGCGACTGGGCAAACATTGCAGGCCGAGCACTGGGCGCAGCTGTTTGCCCAGCGTACGCGGGACGAGTGGTGCGCATTGCTGGAGGGGACGGACGCCTGCTTCGCACCGGTGCTGGAGCTGGAAGAAGCCCGACTGCATCCCCACATGGCATCACGGGGAACCTACCAGCAGATCGATGGTGTTCTGCACAGTGCACCTGCTCCGCGCTTTTCGCGCACTGCGTCAGGTATACGCCCCAGCGTACAGCTCGACCCGGACGCTGATATCTGGAGTGAGCGGCCCTGAGCGGTTCAGCTCAGAACGGCCAGAAAATCGGGATGAAGATCATTCCCAGCACCCAGAAGATCAGGTTCAGCGGCAGCCCCACCTTGATGAAATCGACAAAGCGGTAGCCGCCGGCGCTGTAGACCATGGTGTTGGTCTGATAGCCCACCGGTGTGGCGAAGCTGGTGGAGGCGGCGAAGGTGACGGCGATGAGGAAGGGGGTCGGGTCGACCCCCATCAGCTTGGCTGTGGACATGCCGACAGGCGTCAGGATGACCGCAGCGGCGGCGTTGCTCATGAACTCGGTGAGCAGCAGGGCCATGAGGTAGAGCACCGCCAGCACCGCCAGCGGGCCGAAGTCGCTGACCAGCCCCAGGGTGTTGGCGACCACGAACTCGGCGGCCCCGCTCTGGCTCATGGCTACCCCCAGGGGCAGCAGGCCGGCCAGCAGGATGATAATGCGCCAGTCGATGGCGTCATAGACCTCGTCCGCCTCCAGACAGCCCGCCAGCGTCATTGCCACTGCGCCGATGAGCGAGGTGATGGAGATCGGTGCCCAGCCGATGGCTGAGGTGGCGATCACCAGAATCATGGTGGCCAGGGCGAAGGGGGCACGCCAGCCCATGGGGCGGTCGTGATCTCGCTGGCTGAGCACTATGACGTTGGTATCCTGACGCAGCGCCGGCATCTCGCTCTCGGGCATCAGCATCAGCAGCACGTCGCCTACGTTCAGGCGCACCTCCTTGAGCTGCTTGCGTAAAACCTCGCCGCGCCGGTGGACCGCCAGGACCGTCGCGTTATGCTGCCAGCGTCGGTCCAGCACGCCCAGACTGCCGCCGATCAATCGTGAACGCGGGGCTATCATGACCTCGGTCAGCACCTGCTGGGTGCCTTCCTCCAGGGTGCGCTGACGCAGCTGGAATTCGGAGTTGATCTCCAGGCCTGTCCGGTTCTTCAGCTCATCGAGTTTCGACCAGTCGCCCCGGGCGATCAGCACGTCGCCTTCCTCCAGTACCTGGGAGCGCGGCGACCAGACCTTCTCATCGCCGCGGATCAGTTCCAGTACGTAGACGCCGAACTCCTCGCCAAGCTTGGCCTCGCCCACCGAGCTGCCGATCAGCGAGGAATCCGGCATGACCCGCAGCTCGGTGATGTACTTGCCCAGCTCGTAATGCTCCACCAGCTCGGTAGCGCGTGTGCGCGGCAGCAGCCAGCGGCCCAGCGTCAGCAGGTAGAAACACCCGGCGAAGAAGCAGATGACCCCCAGGGGGGTGAATTCGAACATGGTGAACCCGGGATGCCCCAGGTCCTTGGCCATGGCATTGACCAGCAGGTTGGTTGAGGTGCCGACCAGGGTACAGACGCCCGCCATCTGGGATACATAGGAGAGGGGGATCAGCGCCTTGGAGGCGGACATGCCGATGCTGGCCGTGGCGGTCATGACGATGGGCATGAATACCGCCACTACCGCGGTATTGTTGACGAAGGGGGCTACTACCGCGAGTACCCCGAACAGTGTGAGCAGAAACAGGAATGGCGATCTGGCCTGGCTCAGCAGTCGACCGATGCCCGACAGCGCGCCGCTGTTCTGCAGGCCGGCGGCAAGGACGAACATTGCCGCTACGGTGATGGTCGCCTGGTTGCTGAAGCCGCTCAGTGCCTGTTCCGGGTTGACCAGTGCGAGAATGGCCAGCCCCGACAGGACCAGCAGGGCCACGGCGTCGATGCGCAGTTTCTCCGTGGCAAACAACAGGACCGCCACCAGGGCGATACCCAGTACCAGTGCAATTTCGATTGTCATGCGTGCTTCCCCCAAGCTCGTCAGCTAACGATAGCCTGTTCTCTGCGCAATAGGGGAGGGAAAAATGACAAAGCCGAGCATGAGCTCGGCTTTGTTCAGATTGGTGCCCAGGAGAAGACTCGAACTTCCACGGCCGTGAGGCCACTAGCACCTGAAGCTAGCGTGTCTACCAATTTCACCACCTGGGCGGGTACTGCAGTGGAGACTGAACAGGTTCAGTCGCCTTGAATTGGTGCCCAGGAGAAGACTCGAACTTCCACGGCCGTGAAGCCACTAGCACCTGAAGCTAGCGTGTCTACCAATTTCACCACCTGGGCATGTCTTTCGGACATCTCTGCTATGCTGAACTTGTCTGTTCCGCGGTGCAACGATGTCTTGTTGACGGCGCGAATGATACGCAGCAGGCAAAACCTTGTAAACCCCTGTTTGCAAAAATAATTCTCCCGTCGGGAAATAGTTGGTGCAAGAAACCGCGTTTCGCGGTTCAATAGGCGTCTATGACGAAAAAGACCAAACCTCAAGTCTCGGTGCCCGCACCGAGCAATGCTGTCGAGTCGAGCTCTGCCGACCCGATCAGCTGGACCGAACTGGATCCGGCAGCCCAGCGTGAAGCAGAGAAATACGATAATCCCATCCCCAGTCGCGAACTCATTCTCCGCCTCCTGGCCGAGCGTGGCGCGCCGGCGACCCGTGCCCAGTTGCAGCAGGAATTCGGGCTCTACGATGAAGACAGCATCGAGGCCCTGCGTCGGCGCCTGCGCGCCATGGAGCGCGACGGTCAGCTGATCTATACCCGCCGTGGCGCCTATGCGCCGGTGGACAAGCTCGATCTGATCAGCGGTCGGGTCCAGGGGCACCGGGACGGCTTCGGCTTCCTGGTGCCGGACGACGGCAGCGAGGATCTGTTTCTCGGTCCGGCGCAGATGCGCCTGGTATTCGACGGTGACCGGGTGCTCGGCCGGGTCACCGGTGTTGACCGCCGCGGTCGCCGTGAAGGTGCCGTGGTGGAAGTCATCGAGCGTGCCCACGAGATTCTGGTGGGGCGCTATTACGAGGAAAGCGGCATCGGCTTCGTCGCCGCGGACAACGCTCGCATCAAACAGGAAGTGGTCATCGCCCCCGGCAGCGCCGGTGGTGCCAAGCCCGGCCAGTATGTCGAGGTGCGCATCACCCACTGGCCGACCATGAGCCGTCAGGCCACCGGTGAGGTGATCGAGGTTGTCGGTGATTACATGGCGCCGGGTGTGGAGATCGAGGTTGCACTGCGCAGCTACGATATCCCCAGCGTCTGGCCCCAGGAAGTGCTCGACGAGGCAGCGAAGCTGTCCGACCAGGTGGCCGAGAAGGACAAGGCCAAGCGCGTCGACCTGCGCCATCTGCCGCTGGTGACTATCGACGGTGAAGATGCCCGCGACTTCGACGATGCGGTGTACTGCGAACCGCGCAAGGCCAGTGGCTGGCGGCTGTTCGCCGGCGGCTGGAAGCTTTACGTGGCCATCGCCGACGTTTCCCATTACGTGCCCCTGGGCTCGGCGCTGGATGCCGAGGCCGAGCTGCGCGGCACCTCGGTCTATTTCCCCAGTGAAGTGATCCCCATGCTGCCGGAGGCCATTTCCAATGGTCTCTGTTCGCTGATGCCCGGTGTCGACCGTCTGGCCATGGTCTGCGAAATGACCATCTCCAAGACCGGCGAGCTGACCGACTTCGAGTTCTATGAAGCGGTCATCCATTCCCATGCGCGGCTGACCTACAACAAGGTCTCGACCATGCTGGAGCATCCGCGCAGCCGCGAGGCCAAGGCGCTGAACGAGGAGTACGCCGAGGTGCTGCCGCACCTGAAGAATCTGTATGACCTCTACAAGGCACTGGCCAAGGCCCGTCAGGGGCGTGGCGCCATCGACTTCGAAACCACCGAAACACGCATGCTGTTCGGTGAGGATCGCAAGATCACCGAGATCCTGCCGACGGTGCGCAACGATGCGCATAAGATCATCGAGGAATGCATGCTGTGCGCCAACGTGGCCACTGCACGCTTCATGCAGGAACTGGACATTCCAGCGCTGTACCGGGTGCATGATGGGCCCAAGCCGGAGAAGGTCGAGCGCCTGCGCCAGTTCCTCGGATCCATGGGGCTGTCGCTGACGCGCAAGAAGGGGGATCCGACCCCCGAGGACTATGCGGCGGTGCTGGCCAGGGTTCAGGATCGCCCCGACGCCCAGCTGATCCAGACCGTGATGCTGCGCTCTCTGAGTCAGGCGGTATACACTCCGCACAACGCCGGGCACTTCGGTCTCAACTACGAGGCCTATACGCACTTCACCTCGCCGATCCGGCGCTATCCGGACCTGCTGGTGCACCGCGCCATCCGCTCGGTGATCCGCTCTCGGCGCAAGACCGATCTGGTTCGCCGTGCCGGCGCCGGCACTCTGCCCAAGGCGGCTATCTATCCCTACGACCTTGCCGAGCTGGAGCGTCTGGGCGAGCAATGTTCGCAGAACGAGCGCCGGGCCGATGAGGCCAGTCGCGACGTGGTCAGCTGGCTCAAGTGCGAATTCATGCAGGACAAGGTCGGGGAGAGTTTCGATGGCCTGGTCACCGCGGTGACCAGCTTCGGCCTGTTCGTCGAGCTGACTGACATCTACGTCGAGGGCCTGGTGCACATCACTGCACTGCCGGCGGACTACTACGACTTCGATGCCGTACAGCACACGCTGACCGGCGAGCGTGCCGGGCGGGTATTCCGTCTGGGTGACTCGATCCGCGTGAAGGTCGCACGGGTTGATCTCGATGAGCGCAAAATCGACTTCGAGATGGCCAGTGACGACGGCAAGGCAGACCGCGTCGACAACAGTCGTGCCGTGCGCGAGAAACTGCTCCGGGAGGCTCGCAAGGCCGGGGACAAAGGCAGTCGAAGCAATAAAGGTACGGCCAGAGAGGGCAGGTCCGGCAGCCGCAAGACGTCCAGCGGCCCGCGCAAGGGCGGCAAGGGTGGTGACACCCCCTCCGCCGGACCGCGCAAGCGCAAGACCAGTAACAGATAAGCGACATCATCAATGAGCGACGAACACGTATACGGCCTGCACGCTGTGCAGGCCATGCTCGAACGCGCGCCCCGGCGCGTGCGGCAGCTGCTGGTGCAGCGTGGTCGCTTGGATGCCCGCATCCAGGCGGTACTTGAGCTGGCCGCGAGCGAGTCGGTAGAGGTTGATCGGGTACTGCCCGAGGAGTTGGATCGGCTGGCCGATGGCGGCGTGCATCAGGGTGTCGTGGCCCGGGTCTCCCCGAGCCAGCTGTGGTCCGAGGAAATGCTCGGGCATCTGCTGGACAAGTTCGATGGGGTGCCTTTGCTGCTGGTGCTCGACGGTGTCACCGACCCGCACAACCTGGGCGCCTGTCTGCGCAGTGCCGATGCGGCCGGGGCGCAGGCGGTGATCATTCCCCGGGACAAGTCCGCCAGCCTGACGCCGACCGTGCGCAAGGTCGCCTGTGGTGCCGCTGAAACGGTGCCCTTGGTAGCTGTGACCAATCTGGCGCGCACGCTCAAGCAGCTGCAGCAGCGCGGTCTCTGGATCGTGGGTACGGCCGGCGAGGCCGAGCAGCTGCTGTACGATATCGATCTGGCGGTGCCTACGGTCATCGTCATGGGCGCCGAAGGTACCGGCATGCGACGTCTGACCCGCGAACACTGCGACTATCTGGCCAAGCTGCCGATGGCCGGCGCGGTGAGCAGTCTCAACGTCTCGGTTACCGCCGGTATCTGCCTGTTCGAGGCGGTGCGACAGCGCGCCTCCCGCTGACGGGCTCCTTCCGTGCGGGTGCCATGTCTCCGAGGCGGGCACCCGCTACCGCAGGAACGGCTGATTTCCGGCGGCAGTCACGCTTTTTCCTTGCCAGTTCCGGGCCACTTCTCTAGAATGGCCGCCCCAAACTGAAGTTCTACTCCTTGCCAGACCATTTGGGTGGCTGGCTATAACCCGTAAGGAGCACCTAATGCGTCATTACGAAATCGTATTTCTGGTTCATCCGGATCAGAGTGAGCAGGTCGGCGGCATGGTTGAGCGTTACACCAAGCTGATCGAAGAAGACGGCGGCAAGATCCACCGCCTGGAAGACTGGGGCCGCCGTCAACTGGCTTACCCGATCGACAAGATCCACAAAGCTCACTACATCATGCTCAACGTCGAGTGCAGCGCCAAGGCACTGGAAGAGCTGACCGAAAACTTCCGTTACAACGATGCCGTTATCCGTAACCTGGTCATCCGCCGTGACGAAGCCATCACCGAACAGTCCGACATGCTCAAGCCGGAAGATTCCGGTCGTGGCGAGCGCCGTGAGCGCCGCGAGCGTTCCGACGAGAACGACAGCGCCAACGAGGCTGACGACAGCAACGACGCTGACGACACCGACGGTGACGACGAGTAAGTTTTTCGGTTCCCATTCCAGTTAAAAAGGAGACGCTGCCATGGCACGTTTTTTCCGTCGCAGAAAGTTCTGCCGTTTTACCGCTGAAGGCGTTAAAGAGATCGATTACAAGGATCTCAACACCCTGAAGGCCTACATCACCGAAACCGGCAAGATCGTACCCAGCCGTATCACCGGTACAAAGGCCAAGTACCAGCGCCAGCTGGCCGTCGCTATCAAGCGTGCGCGCTACCTGGCCCTGCTGCCCTACACCGACAGCCACGGTCGCTGAGCAGCAGTCTGAACCTGTAATCAGGGGATACTGAACCGGTATGCGAGGTCTGGCTGAATACATCATGCGCGGCCGCAGGGAAGCCACCCTCGCGGTAGCCATAGCGGCGGCGATACCTCTGCTGTTCTGGTTCAGTGCGGCGGCCCTGGCGCTGGTCATCCTGCGTCGCGGCCTGTCCGATGCGTTACCGATTCTTGCCTGGGGTCTGCTGCCCGCAGTGGTCTGGGCGGTAGTCGGCGATCTGACCCCCGTGCTGGTGATTACCGGCACCGCCGGGCTGGCGCTGATACTGCGCCAGCACAATGAGTGGGTTCGGGTGCTGCTGCTGGCAGTACCTCTGGGATTGCTCTACGCCCTGCTGTTACTGGGAGCGCTGGGTGAACCCCTGCAAGCGCTGGCCGGCAGTTTTCGCGAGATGCTGCCGCAGCTGCTGGAGCAGATGGGCGTCCAGCTGGAAGATACGGAGCGGGCACAGCTGCTGGCCCGTCTCGACCAGCTGATGATCCCCGTGCTCGGCGGTGTGCTAGGCGCCACGCACATGCTGATGGCCCTGATCAGTCTGATGATCGGTCGGTACTGGCAGGCCGGGCTGTACAACCCCGGTGGTTTTCGCCAGGAGTTCCATCAGCTGCGACTGCCGGTCATGGCCAGTATCGGATTGCTGGTGCTGGTGGTCCTGGCGCCGCAGTGGCCGTCGCTGGCGATGTTGTCGCCGGTAGCCAGTGTGCCCTTGCTGATCGCCGGGCTGGCACTGCTGCATGGTGTTGTAGGGGCAAGGAATCTGGGTAGGGGCTGGCTGATCGGAATCTATGTTGTGCTGATTCTGTTTTTGCGCTTCGCCTACCCCCTGATTATGTTTTTGGCATTTGTAGACAGTCTGTTCGATTTTCGCTCACGCATGCGGCGCTCCGGTCCGCGCGGTGATGACGACCCGAACAGCCAAGGTTGAATTCAAAGAGGTCATCGCAATGGAAGTTATCCTGCTCGAAAAGATCGCGAATCTGGGCAGCCTGGGCGACAAGGTCGCCGTGAAGTCTGGCTATGCTCGCAATTTCCTGTTGCCGTTCGGTAAGGCAACTCCGGCCACTGCCGCCAACATCGAAGCCTTCGAAGCGCGTCGCGCTGAGCTGGAAAAGATCGCTGCCGAGAAGACTGCCGAGGCTGAAGCCCGTGCAGCCAAGCTGGCTGATCTGACCGTCACCATCGCCGCTAACGCCGGTGAGGAAGGCAAGCTGTTCGGCTCCATCGGTACCCGCGACATCGCTGATGCCGTCACCGCCGCTGGCGTTGAGCTGGAGAAGAGTGAAGTACGTCTGCCGGAAGGTCCGCTGCGCACTGTGGGTGAGTTCGACGTGGCTGTGCAGCTGCACACCGACGTTGAAACCACCGTCAAAGTGGTAGTGGTTGCCGGCTAAGCGCGACAGCGCCTTAGCAGGAGTCCGTCCGCCGCCCCGACCTGTGGTCGCGGGTCGGCGGGTGGCTCTGGTAGACTTGGACACGGTGCCTGTCTCCGACAGGCGCCGTGTTGTCGTTTTCAGCCTGCCAAATTGTCCCTGAGCTTGAGCCCATGACTGATCAGATCTATGCCCAGCGCCCCGAGTTGGACCTCCAGACTGCTGCTCTGAAAATCCCGCCGCATTCGATCGAAGCCGAACAGGCGGTCCTCGGTGGGGTCATGCTGGACAACGCTGCCTGGGAAAGGGTCGCCGAGCTGGTCAGCGAGTCCGACTTCTACCGCCATGATCATCGCCTGATCTTCCGCGCGCTGGTCGGTCTGGCGGCACGCAACCAGCCCTTCGACGTGGTCACCCTGGCCGAGGAACTGGACCGCGAAGGGCTGATCGACCAGGTCGGTGGTCTGGCCTACCTCGGTCAGCTGGCCAAGAACACGCCGTCGGCGGCCAACATAGGTGCCTACGCACAGATCATCCGCGAGCGCGCGACCATGCGCCAACTGATCAGCGTCAGCACGGAAATCACCGAGACGGCCTTCAATCCCAAGGGCATGCAGCCCAACGAGGTGCTGGACGAGGCCGAGCGCAAGATCTTCGCCATCGCCGAGAGCCGACCCAAGAGCGGTGGTCCCGAATCGGTCAATACCCTGCTGACCAAGGCCATTGACCGGATCGATACCCTGTTCAACAGCGAAGGCTCCATTACCGGGCTGTCCACCGGCTTTACCGACCTGGACAACATGACCTCGGGCCTGCAGCCGGCGGACCTGATCATCGTCGCCGGTCGCCCCTCCATGGGCAAGACCACCTTCGCCATGAACCTGGTGGAGAACGCGGTGCTGGGCAGTGACAAGGCGGTGCTGGTGTTCTCCCTGGAGATGCCCGGCGAATCCCTGATCATGCGTATGCTGTCGTCCCTGGGGCGGATCGACCAGACCAAGGTGCGTTCCGGTCGTCTGGACGACGAGGACTGGCCGCGCCTGACCTCGGCGGTGAATCTGCTCAACGACCGCAAGCTGTTCATTGACGATACCGCCGGCCTGTCGCCGATGGAGATGCGCGCCCGGGCCCGCCGGGTCGTGCGCGAGCACGGCGACCTGTCGCTGATCATGATCGACTACCTGCAGCTGATGCGCATCGGCGGCGCCTCCTCGGAGAACCGTACCAACGAGATTTCCGAGATCTCCCGCTCGCTCAAGGCGCTGGCCAAGGAATTCAACGTGCCTGTGGTGGCACTGTCCCAGCTCAACCGCTCCCTGGAGCAACGCCCGAACAAGCGTCCGATCAACTCGGACCTGCGCGAGTCCGGTGCGATCGAGCAGGACGCGGACGTCATCATGTTCGTCTACCGGGACGAGGTCTACCACCCCGACACCCAGGACAAGGGTATCGCCGAACTGATCATCGGCAAGCAACGTAACGGGCCCATCGGCACCTGCCGCATGGCCTTCATCGGCAAGTACACACGATTTGAAAATCTCGCACCTGGCAGCTACCAGGGCGGAGAGGAATAACCCCATGGCGTTAACCATGCCCCAGGCACGGCCCCTGTTCGACTACCCCCGTTACTGGGCCGAGTGTTTCGGCCCGGCGCCCTTCCTGCCCATGAGTCGGGAGGAGATGGACCTGCTGGGCTGGGACAGCTGCGATGTGATCATCGTCACCGGCGACTCCTACGTGGATCACCCGTCCTTCGGCATGGCCATCATCGGCCGGGTGCTGGAAGCCCAGGGTTTCCGCGTCGGCATCATCAGTCAGCCGGACTGGCAGAGCAAGGATGACTTCATGAAGCTGGGCAAGCCGAATCTGTTCTTCGGTGTGGCCGCCGGCAACATGGACTCGATGATCAACCGCTACACCGCCGACCGCAAGATCCGCTCGGACGACGCCTATACAGCCGGTGGCAAGGCCGGCAAGCGACCCGATCGGGCCAGCGTGCCCTATGCCCAGCGCTGCCGTGAGGCGTACAAGGATGTGCCCATCATCCTCGGCGGTATCGAGGCGTCGCTGCGGCGGATCGCCCACTACGACTACTGGCAGGACAAGGTGCGCCCCTCGCTGCTGATCAACACCAAGGCCGATCTGCTGCTGTACGGCAACGCCGAGCGCGCCGTGGTCGAGGTCGCCCAGCGTCTGGCGGCCGGCGAGCCGGTGAGCAAGCTGACCGACATCCGCGGCACCGCCTTCATCCGCCGGGACACGCCCGCGGGCTGGTTCGAGCTGGACTCCACCCGGGTCGATCGCCCGGGCCGGGTAGACAAGATCATCAACCCCTACGTCAACACCCAGGATGCCGCCGCCTGCGCGGTGGAGCAGGCCAGGGGGATGGAGCCGCAGTCCGAGGACGAGGTGCAGGTGGTCGAACTGCTGCCCCATCCGCGCATCGAGCGTGATCGCACCGTGATCCGCCTGCCGTCCTACGAGAAGGTGCGCAACGACCCGGTGCTCTATGCCCATGCCAACCGGGTACTGCATCTGGAAACCAACCCCGGCAACGCCCGGGCGCTGGTGCAGCGCCATGGTGAACGGGATGTCTGGTTCAACCCGCCGCCAGTACCCCTGACCACAGAGGAGATGGACTACGTGTTCGGGCTGCCCTACGCCCGGGTGCCGCATCCGTCCTACGGGGACGAGAAGATTCCGGCCTACGAGATGATCCGCTTCTCGGTGAACATCATGCGTGGCTGCTTCGGTGGCTGCACCTTCTGCTCCATCACCGAGCACGAGGGCCGTATCATCCAGAGCCGCTCCCATGAGTCCATCCTCCACGAGATCGAGGAGATGCGGGACAAGGTCCCCGGCTTCACCGGTACCGTGTCCGACCTGGGCGGACCGACCGCCAACATGTATCGGCTGGCCTGCAAGAGCCGCGAGATCGAAGCCTCCTGCCGCAAGCCGTCCTGTGTCTGGCCCGGGGTCTGCGAGAACCTGAACACCGATCATTCCTCGTTGATCGGACTGTATCGAAAGGCCCGGGAGCTGCCCGGGGTGAAGCGTGTGCTGATCGCCTCCGGATTGCGTTACGACCTGGCGGTGCGCTCGCCGGAGTATGTCAAGGAGCTGGTCACCCATCACGTCGGCGGCTACCTGAAGATTGCCCCCGAGCATACCGAGGAAGGCCCCCTGTCGAAGATGATGAAGCCGGGGATAGGCACCTACGATACCTTCAAGCGGATGTTCGACAAGTTCAGCCGGGAGGCGGGCAAGGAGCAGTACCTGATCCCGTACTTCATCGCGGCCCACCCGGGGACCACCGACGAGGACATGATGAACCTGGCCCTGTGGCTCAAGCGCAACGGTTTCCGTGCCGACCAGGTGCAGGCCTTCTATCCCTCGCCGATGGCCACGGCCACCGCCATGTACCACTCGGGCAAGAACCCGCTGCGCCGGGTGGATTACAAGAGCGAGGCTGTGGGCACGGTCAAGGGCGAGCGCCAGCGCCGGCTGCACAAGGCCTTCCTGCGCTACCATGACCCGAAGAACTGGCCGCTGCTGCGCGAGGCCCTGACCGAGATGGGGCGTGCCGATCTGATCGGCAACAGCAAGCAGCATCTGATTCCGACCTGGCAGCCGGCGGTGGAGGGGCAGGGTGCTGCCCGTTCAGGCGCCGGGCGGGGCCGACCGGTGAAGGGCCGTCTGCTCACCCAGCATACCGGTCTGCCGCCCCGCGACACCGGTGCGGGCCGGCGCAGCAAGCGCGGGGGAGGCCGTCCGGCACGCTGAGCCGGCGTCTATGGCGGTCATTGAGAGGATTCAATGGCCGCCACCCCCGGGCTCGGCGAAGATGAACGGGAACTCACCGAGGAGGGACTGTCATGAGTCTGAATGCACTTGCCCGCCAGTTGCTGGCCACCTACGCTGCCGCCTGCAGCGGGGCCAGTCTGAACGAAACGTCTGCGCCTGAGCTGTAATGCCTAGCTGACCCGGCCCGGTCGGCGCGATGCCTTCCAGTGATTGAGCAGCGCTTCGAGCTGGGCCAGCTCCACCGGCTTGGCCATGTGTCCGGTCATTCCGGCCTGGCGAGCGCGCTCCCGGTGCTCGGGCAGGATGTGTGCAGTCAGGGCGATGATGGGCACCGGTGACATGGCCTGCCGCTGCTCCCAGTCGCGGATATGTCTGGTCGCCGTGAAGCCGTCCATGCCCTGCATCTCGCAGTCCATCAGCACCAGATCGTAATTGCCGCTCTGAACCGCCTGTACCGCCTTTTCCCCGTTGTTCACCGCATCGCAGGAGACCTTCAGCCGTGCCAGCATGCCCTGGATCACGCGGCTGGAAATGGCGTTGTCTTCGGCCACCAGCACCTGGAAGTCCGATTCGGACGCCTCACCGGGCTCCTCGACGGCGGGGGTCACCCGGCTGCGTTGCTTGAACTGCAACCATTCATCGATCAGGGTGGTACGCAGGGTGTAACCGGACACCGGCTTGTTCAGTACCCGGCGGATGCCGGCATTGCGGGCGATGATGCGACTCGGCAGCTGATTGATGCCGGTGAGCATGATGATCAGCAGGTCGTCGCCGATCAGCGGGTCGTCCTTGATCTTGCTGGCCAGTTCCAGACCTGTCATCCCGGGCATCGACTGGTCCAGCAGCAGGATGTCGAAGGGGTTGTTCAGGTTGGCCTGGGCCCTCAGCATGGCCAGGGCCTCGCGGCCGCTGGCTGCGGTGCGGGGTACCATGTGCCAGGCACTGGCCTGTTGCTGCAGCACCTTGCGGCAGGTGGCGTTGTCATCGACGATCAGGATGTTCAGGTCGGTCAGGCACTGGCTCTGGCGGCTGGAGTCATCCGGGGTGTCGATGAGCTCGGCCGGCAGGGTGATCCAGATGGAGTTGCCCTGCTCGGAGGACTCCTTGATGCCGATCTGCCCACCCATCATGCGCACCAGTTGCTGGGAGATGTACAGTGACAGCTGCCCCTGGCGTTCCATCATGTCCACCAGCAGCCCGGTGGGGGCGGCAGCCTCGAGCAGGCTGCTGCGCGCCTCGGCGCCCATGGGGTGACCGGTATCCTGCACCACCAGCCGCAGGGTCTGCGAGCCGTCGGCCTGCTCCTCGGCAGCCACCACCAGCAGTATCTCGCCTTCCTCGGTGTTGGCATTGGCGTTGTTCAGCAGGCTCATGATGATCTGCCGCAGCCGGGTCGAGTCGCCTTCCATGGAGCGCGGAACGTCCGGATGGATGAAGCTGATCAGCTCGACCGGCTGGTGATTGAGGCGGGTACGGCAGTTCTCCAGACAGTCATCGATCAGCGAATGCAGGTCGAAGCGCATCTTCTCCAGGGTCAGTTGCCCGGATTCCAGGCGGGACAGATCCAGGACATCGTTGATCAGATTGAGCAGGTCGTTGCCGGAGCTGTGGATGGTCTGCACATAATCGCGCTGCTTGGACGACAGTGCGGTGTCCAGCAACAGCTCGGACATGCCCAGCACGCCGTTCATGGGGGTGCGCAGCTCATGGCTGATGCGGGCCAGGAAGCGGATCCGCGCCTCGCGGTGCTCCCTGGCCGAGGCCTGCTCATGCTGCTGCATGATCTGGATCAGAGTGTGGGCCTGCTGCTGACGGAAAAGACTCCACGAATAGCACAGCAGGGATGCCCACAGCAGCAGGTCGGTCAGGTGCTGAGTGATTCCATGGGGCGGCAGGCCGAGCAGTTGCTCCAGCAGCCAGCTGGAGGTCAGCAGCAGGGTACCGGCGGTGAACAGCGGGTCGACCGGATTGCGGCGCACCAGGGCCACCGCGATGAGCACCAGCATCAGTCCCGGCAGCACAATGCGCAGCCCGGACAGCACCATCTGGGTGCTGGCTGGCTGGGCAATGCTGATCGACAGGATCAGGGTGCCGACCACCAGAATGATGATGCGTTCGGCGCGGCTGCCGGTGGTGCCGGGCAGGGGCATGGCACCGTGCAGCCCGGCGCTGAGCACGATGAAGCCGGCCAGGCTCAGCAGATTGCCGGTCTGGCCATGCAGGAAACTCCAGTTGTGCAGGGCCCAGCCCACGCCGGTCAAGCCGCTGAGGGCGAACAGCGCCGCGCTGATACCCAGCAGCAGATGCAGCGGATCGCGACGCAGGGTCCCGAACAGCAGGGCGGTCAGTGCGGTGCCCAGCAGCAGGCCGACGAGAATGCCCTGCACCGACTGGTGGCGTATGTGCACCCGGGTGACCTCGCTCAGCGGCACCATGGTCAGGTGGGTGGTCATGGGGTAGTCGTTCTGCAGCCGCACCAGCAGCTTCTTGCCGTCCCTCTCGGTGAGGTTGACCGGGAAGGCAAAGCCGCCATGGGGCAGGGGAATGCTGGCGCGGGGATCAGCGATGCCGGATGAATGACTGACCCGCAGCAGGTCGTCCTGCAGCAGATAGACGTTGATGCGGGCAATGCTGGGGTTGTGCAGTTCCAGCAGGTAGGTGGTGGCGTGCTCCAGCGGCACGTTGATCCACAGCGCGGCACCGGCGCCCGGAACCTTCAGCGGACTTTCCGCCGTGGGCACGAAGAGATTGGCGTAGCGGTTGGAGAGGATATCGTTGAGTGTCAGCTGGCCGCTGGTATCCACGAAGGACTGATAACCCTCGGGCGCACCGGCATTACTGGCCCAGCAGCTGCCGACAAGCAGCCACAGGCCCAGCAGAGCGCTGAGCAAAACTCCGAGCGTACGCTTCACGTTACCTGTCCTGTCCCTGGTCAATCCAGCACCTATTCTGCGGAGGGGGAACGCTCAGTGCAAGGCTGGCAGGACGACATCCTGCCAGCCCCCGATGATCTGCGCGCCGGATGGTGCGAACGGCGCGCAGCATCTGCTCAGCTTTCCCGCTGGATGGCCCGATAACCGATATCCGAGCGGTAGAAGCAGCCATCCCAGTGGATCGCTTTGGCCAGCGCATAGGCACCCTGTTGCGCGGCCTGGACGTTGCCGCCCAGCGCGGTGGCGCAGAGTACCCGACCGCCCTGGGTCACTACCTGGCCGTCGCGCAGCGCGGTGCCGGCGTGGAAGACCTTGCCGTCCGGACTGGTTGCCTGCGCCAGGCCGCTGATCACATCTCCCTTGCGGTAGTCGCCGGGGTAGCCGCCGGCGGCCAGCACCACGCCCAGACTCGGGCGCGGATCCCACTGGGCCCGGGTCTGGTCCAGCCGGCCGTCCAGGGCGGCCTCGACCAGCTCCACCAGGCTGCTCTGCAGACGCAGCATGATCGGCTGGGTTTCGGGATCGCCGAAGCGGCAGTTGAACTCGATGACCTTGGGCGCGCCGCTGCGGTCGATCATCAGACCGGCGTAGAGGAAACCGGTGTAGACGTTGCCCTCGGCGGCCATGCCACGCACGGTCGGCCAGATGATCTCGTCCATCACCCGCTGGTGGACCGCATCGGTGACCACGGGCGCCGGGGAGTAGGCGCCCATGCCGCCGGTGTTGGGGCCGGTGTCGCCGTCGCCGACGCGCTTGTGATCCTGGCTGGTGGCCATGGGCAGCACGTTGCTGCCATCGACCATGACGATGAAGCTGGCTTCCTCGCCATCGAGGAATTCCTCGATGACCACCCGGGAACCGGCCTCACCGAAGGCGTTGCCCGACAGCATGTCGCGCACGGCGGCTTCGGCTTCCTCGAGGGTCATGGCGACAATCACGCCCTTGCCGGCGGCCAGACCATCGGCCTTGATGACGATGGGAGCACCTTTCTCGCGCAGGTAGGCCAGGGCCGGCTCCACCTCGGTGAAGTTGGCGTAGCTGGCGGTGGGAATGCCATGACGGGCCAGGAAATCCTTGGTGAAGGCCTTGGAGCCTTCCAGCTGGGCGGCGCCGGCGGTGGGGCCGTAGCATTTCAGCCCGCGCTCGCGGAACAGATCCACCACCCCGGCCACCAGGGGAGCCTCGGGGCCGACGATGGTCAGCTCGACATTGGCTGCGGCAAAGTCGGCCAGCCTGTCCAGTTCCAGCACGTCGATGGCGACGTTCTCGCACTTGGCCTCGGTGGCGGTGCCGGCGTTACCCGGAGCGACAAACACCTTCTCCACGCGCGCATCCTGGGCCACCTTCCACGCCAGCGCGTGCTCACGCCCGCCACTGCCGATAATCAATACGTTCATTCTGTTACCTCAAACCTGTATCTGGGGTTGCTCAGTGGCGGAAGTGGCGCATTCCGGTAAACACCATGGCAATGTCCGCTTCGTCGGCTGCCGCAATGACTTCCTCGTCACGGATCGAGCCGCCGGGCTGGATCACCGCACGGATACCGGCGGCGGCCGCATTGTCGATGCCGTCCCGGAACGGGAAGAAGGCGTCGGAGGCCATCACTGCACCGGCTACCTGAAGGCCGGCATGTTCTGCCTTGATCGCGGCAATGCGGGCGGAGTTGACCCGGCTCATCTGGCCGGCGCCGACGCCCACGGTCTGGCGGTTCCTGGCGTAGACGATGGCGTTGGACTTGACGAACTTGGCCACTTTCCAGGCGAAGATCAGGTCGTGGATTTCCTGCTCGGTGGGCGCCCGCCTGGTCACTACCTTGAGGTCGGCTTCGGTGATCATGCCGGTATCCCGGCTCTGCACCAGCAGGCCGCCGTTGACCCGCTTGTAGTCCAGGTCCTGAACCCGCTCAGCCGGCCACTGGCCGCATTCGAGCAGACGCACGTTGGCCTTGGCCGCGACCACTTCGCGGGCTTCGGCGCTGACGCTGGGGGCAATGATGACCTCGACGAACTGGCGCTCGACGATGGCGTTGGCGGTGGCGGCGTCCAGCTCGCGGTTGAAGGCGATGATGCCGCCGAAGGCCGACTCGCTGTCGGTGGCAAAGGCCAGATCATAGGCCTTGCGGATGCCACCCTCGTCTTCGGGAACCACAGCCACGCCGCAGGGGTTGGCGTGCTTGACGATGACGCAGGCCGGCTTGGTGAAGCTCTTCACGCATTCCAGGGCGGCATCGGTGTCGGCGACGTTGTTGTAGGACAGCTCCTTGCCCTGCAGCTGGACCGCGGTGGCGATGCCGGCTTCGGCCGGTTGCGCCTCACGGTAGAAGGCCGCGCTCTGGTGCGGGTTCTCGCCGTAGCGCATGTCCTGGGCCTTGATGAACTGGGTGTTGAAGGTGCGCGGGAAGGCGGCGCGGTCTTCGGTGCTCAGGGTGTCGCGGGTCTGGTCGATGGTGCCCAGGTAGTTGGCGATCATGCCGTCATAGGCGGCCGTGTGCTCGAAGGCCTTCAGCGCCAGATCGAAGCGCTGGGCATAGGTCAGGCCGCCATCCCGCAGGTTGGCCAGCACCTTGCCATAGTCGTCGGCGTTGACCACGATGGCAACATCCTTGTGGTTCTTGGCGGCGGAGCGGACCATGGTCGGGCCGCCGATATCGATGTTCTCGATCGCCTCGGGCAGGGTGCAGCCCGGCTTGGCCACGGTTGCGGCGAAGGGATAGAGGTTGACCACCACCATGTCGATCGGCTGGATACCGTGCTCAGCCATGACCGCGCCGTCCAGATCGCGGCGACCGAGAATGCCGCCATGGATCTTCGGGTGCAGGGTTTTCACCCGGCCATCCATCATTTCCGGGAAGCCGGTGTAGTCGGCTACTTCCACGACGTTGATGTTGTTGTCGCGCAGCAGCTTCCAGGTGCCGCCGGTGGAAAGGATTTCCACGCCCAGGGCGCTGAGTTCACGGGCGAAGTCGACAACGCCGGTCTTGTCGGAAACGCTGATCAGCGCACGACGTACCGGCAGGCGGGTGGTTTGGTCGGTCATTGCAATTCCATCAGGGTTGATAAAAAAGGGTTACAGCAGGCCGTACTGCTTGAGCTTCTTGCGCAGGGTGCCGCGGTTGAGACCCAGGACCTCGGAAGCGCGGGTCTGGTTGCCCCGGACATAATCCATGACGCTCTCCAGCAGGGGCGCCTCGACTTCGGCCAGCACCATGTTGTACACGTCGGTCACGTCCTGGCCGTCAAGGTGCTCGAAGTAGTTGCGCAGGGCCAGTTCCACGCTGTCGCGCAGGGTCTGGGGGGCCGTCAGCGCACCCGTGGCAGGAGTCGGCATGTCGGGGTCGGTGGTGTCGGTCACGGTAGGATTTCCGTATTTCAGGGCTGTGGTTACGTCGTTCATGCCGCGAGGCCTCCTTCCATCAAACGGGCGAAGAAATGCTGGATTGCCTGGCGCTGCTCATCACCGCACTCCATGCGGTTGAAGCTGCGACGGAACTCGTCCGCGCCGGGTAACGACTGCAATTGCCAGCCCGCATGCTTGCGGGCAATGCGCACACCCTGCTCGGGGCCGTAGAACTCGTGCAGGGCGTCCAGATGCTGCAGCAACAGCTGCTGCTGCCAGGCCAGGCCGGGCTCGGCCGGTACCTCGCCATGGCGCAGATAGTGTTCGATCTCGCGGAAGATCCAGGGCCGGCTCTGGGCCGCCCGACCTATCATGACCGCGTCGGCTCCGGTGTACTCCAGAACCTGTCTGGCCTTCTGCGGGGAATCGATATCCCCGTTGGCAAACAGTGGAATGCGGATGGCCTGTCGGATTTCGGCGATGGTGTCATATTCGGCCTCGCCGGTATACAGCTGGTTGCGGGTGCGACCATGAACCGCAAGGGCCTGAATGCCGCTCTGCTCGGCTATGCGGGCCACCCGCACGCCATTGCGGCTGTCTTCGTCCCAGCCGGTGCGGATCTTCAGGGTGACCGGAATATCCACGGCGGCGACCACCGCCGCGAGAATCTCGGCCACCAGCAGCTCGTCGCGCAGCAGGGCGGAGCCGGCGGCCTTGTTGCACACCTTCTTGGCCGGGCAGCCCATGTTGATATCGATGATCTCGGCCCCGTTGTCACGGTTCCTGCGGGCGGCATCGGCCATCATCTGCGGATCACCACCGGCGATCTGCACCGAGCGGGGGCCGGGTTCGCCGCGGTGGTCCAGACGCTGGCGGGACTTGCGGCTGTGCCACAGGCGTGTGTCGCTGGTAACCATCTCGGAGACGACCAGCCCGGCACCCAGCTGCCGGCACATGCGGCGGAACGGGCGATCCGTAACGCCGGCCATGGGGGCCAGGATTGCGCGGCTGGTAACTTGGTGGGGTCCGATCTTGATCACAGCTGGCCTATCCCTGTACTCCGCGGTCAATGGTGCATGCCCCAGAACTGCAGGCATGTTCGGGCTGGGTCAGAAAAAGTGAAGAGGGCGGCTATCATACCCGCTACCGGCATCCATATAAAGACTGTCTGGCTGAAATTTGACCAGCTGCTCAGGGGCTGAGAAATTCCAGACGGTAGCTGTGGGCCTGTGTTCCGGGATCGAGCATGCTCAGCCCGATATGTATGGGGGTCTGTGGAGGCATCAGCCGGACGCCGGCCAGCTCCCCGGACAGATACTCCTCCGGTCGGAAACGGCGACTGGCAACCTGGCGGCCGCCGGTGTCGGCAAACTGCATCTCCAGCACCGGGAAGGGCTGCTCGAAGTCGGCCCGGTTGTACAGGATCACGTCAATGGCCAGGGCGTTGGGAAATTCGGGGTGGGGCCGAACCAGCAGGTTGGCGCTGCGGATGCGGCTGATGTCGACCCGTGCCGGCAGTTCGCAGCGGGCCAGCAGGCACAGGTTTTCCAGCCAGGGCCGGGTGCTCTCGTGGCGGGCCAGGGCATCGAAGTGGTAGTAGAGATACTGAGCCGGCAGCGCCGCCAGGGCTACCAGGGTAAGAACTGTCCACAGCCAGCCGGGGGCGCGGCGACGCCGGCCGGCTGTCACCAGCAGGTCTTCCTCGAGCATGGCCAGGTTGAGCGGGGTGACCTCGGGCTCCCGGCGCGGGTCCGGGTCGGCCTCATCCAGCCCGGCTGGCTCCATCGCCGCAGAAACAAGGTCCGGCGCGTCCTGCTCCGGCTCGGCGACCAGCTCATCATCGGCTTCGCTGTCGAGGTGCGATGACTGCTGTTCCGCATTCCGTGGCGGCTCGGGCTGAGGCGTCGTTTCCACCTCCGTGTCCGTCGGTCCGTTTGCGTCCCTGGCAGCGTCAGGCTGATCCCGGTGGAAGATACCCCGGTCGGCATAGCCTTCGGTGTCGCTGAGCACGGCGGAGAGACCGCTGCGCTGGTGGTCGAAGTCGGGACCGAAGTCCCGGGCCGGTGGTGTGGTGAGGAACTCCTCATGCAGATCGGCGAATGGGCCGGCCGGGGTGATCTCGTCGATGATCGACTCGTCCAGGCCGAGGGCGGCCAGGTCCGGTTCGTCCAGATCATCGTCGAGCAGGCCGTCCCGCGGCGGCGGGGCAGCAGGTGATGGGGGCTGCGCAGTGTCCATGACCGGAGCGGGTGTGACCGGCTGCAGGGCGGCCGCGGCATCGGCAGCATGGAAGACTTCCAGGCAGGCACCGCAGCGCACATGCCCACCGGCGACACCCAGCTGCTCCGGGGTCAACCGGAAACGGGTCTGGCAATGGGGGCATTGGGTGACCAGCAGCTCGCTCATGATATGACCGGGTCCTTCAGTCGTTGATCATCTGCTGCCCGCGGGGGACGGCTGCGGCATATTGTGCCTGCAACTGTCTCACGGCGCCACGCCCCGGCGCACGCCGGTGACCCGGATCCAGCCGTCCTTCTCGGCCACCGGGTCCAGCTCGAAAGCGTCGCGATAGGCTGCAAGGATCTCTTCGGTTTGCTCGGCCAGAATGCCGGACAGGGCAATGCGCCCGCCCGGTCTGACCAGGGAGATCAGCTGCGGTGCCAGGCTGACCAGGGGGCCGGCGAGGATGTTGGCCAGCAGCAGGTCGGCCGGCTCGGCGGGCATGGCCTCGGGCAGATACAGGGGAAAACGCTCATCGGCGATGCCGTTGCGCTGGGCGTTGTCCCGGGAAGCCTCAAGGGCCTGGGGATCGATATCGGTGCCGGTGACCCGTTCGGCCCCCAGCAGCAGCGCGGCAATGGCGAGGATGCCGGAGCCGCAGCCGAAATCGATTGCGTTCAGGCCGCGCACGTCCTGTCCATCCAGCCACTCCAGGCACAGGGCGGTGGTCGGGTGGGTGCCGGTGCCGAAGGCCAGGCCCGGGTCCAGCAGCAGGTTGACCGCCTGGGAGTCCGGCGCCTCGTGCCAGCTGGGCACTATCCACAGCCGCCGGCCGAAGCGCATCGGCTGGAAATTGTCCATCCAGCTGCGTTCCCAGTCCTGGTCGGCAATGTCCTCGAACTGGTATTCGGGCAACGGCTGCTGCCACAGCTGTTGCAGGAGATCGAGCAGCGGCTGGCGCTCGGTATCGGCCTCGAACAGGGCCAGCAGGTGGGTATGCTGCCACAGGGGTGTGGTGCCCAGGTCCGGCTCGAAGATCGGCTGGTCCTCGGCGTCCATGAAGGTGACCGAGACGGCGCCCAGTCCCAGCAGCAGGTCCTCCATGGGCTCGGCCTGTTCCGGAGTGATGGCAAGACGCAGTTGCAACCAGGGCATAGGGGCTTCCTTCAGAAAGTTCGTGCTGTCAGCGTGGGTCTCGGCAGAAACGACAAGGGGAGCGACAGGTCGCTCCCCTCAACACGAATCATACTCGTGATACTGCGGTCGGTCAGCTTATGCCGAGTTTCTTTTCCAGGTAGTGGATGTTCACGCCACCCTTGCAGAAACCCTCATCGCGTACCAGCTCCCGGTGCAGCGGGGTGTTGGTCTTGATGCCGTCGACCACCAGCTCGTCCAGGGCATTGCGCATCCGCGCCAGCGCCTCGTCACGGGTGGCGCCGTAGGTGATCAGCTTGCCGACCAGCGAGTCGTAGTTCGGCGGTACCTTGTAACCGCTGTACAGGTGCGAGTCGACCCGTACGCCGTTACCGCCTGGCGCGTGGAAGAAGCTCACGGTACCCGGGCTGGGCAGGAAGCTGGTGGGGTCTTCGGCGTTGATCCGGCACTCGATGGCGTGCCCGCGGATGACCACATCCTCCTGCTTCAGGCTCAGGGGCAGGCCGCCACAGACCTTGATCTGCTCCTTGAGGATGTCGATACCGGTGACCATCTCGGAGATCGGATGCTCCACCTGGATACGGGTGTTCATCTCGATGAAGAAGAACTGACCGTCCTCGTAGAGAAACTCGAAGGTGCCGGCGCCGCGGTAACCCAGCTCGATACAGGCCTGTACGCAGCGGGCCTGGACTTCGGCACGGGCCTTCTCGTCAACGCCCGGGGCAGGCGCTTCCTCGATGATCTTCTGGTGGCGGCGCTGCAGCGAGCAGTCCCGATCGCCCAGATGAATGGCATTGCCCTGACCGTCGGACAGCACCTGAACTTCCACGTGACGGGGATTGGTCAGGAACTTCTCGAGGTAGACCATGGGGTTGCCGAACGCAGCGCCAGCCTCGGTGCGGGTCAGACGGATCGATTTGATCAGATCCTCTTCCTTGTGCACCACGCGCATGCCACGGCCGCCACCACCACCGGAAGCCTTGATGATCACCGGGTAGCCGACACGCTTGGCGATCTGCAGGCACTTCTGCTCGTCTTCGGGCAGCGGGCCATCGGAACCGGGCACCGTGGGTACGCCGGCCTTCTTCATTGCCTCGATGGCCGACACCTTGTCCCCCATCAGGCGGATCACGTCGGCGCTGGGGCCGATGAAGGTGAAGCCGGAACGCTCGATCTGCTCGGCAAAATCGGCGTTTTCCGCGAGGAAGCCGTAGCCGGGGTGGATGGCGTCGGCACCGGTCACCTCGGCCGCACTGATGATGCGCGGAATGTTCAGGTAGGACTCGGTGGCAATGGCCGGACCTATGCACACGGTCTCGTCGGCCATGGCCAGGTGCATGAGTTCACGGTCGGCGGTGGAATGCACCGCCACTGTCTTCAACCCCAGCTCCTTGCACGCACGGATGATGCGCAGTGCAATCTCGCCGCGGTTGGCTATGAGTACTTTCTGCATCGCAGCCTCCGGGTCGGGCTCAGGCGATGCTGAACAGGGGTTGATCGAATTCGACCGGCTGGCCGTTGTCGACCAGGATAGCCTGGATGACACCGCTCTTGTCGGCTTCGATGTGGTTCATCATCTTCATGGCTTCAACGATGCACAGCACGTCGCCGGCCTTGACGGTCTGACCGACTTCAACGAAGGCCGGGGACTCGGGGGACGGCGAACGGTAGAAGGTACCGACCATGGGTGAGCGCACCAGGTGACCGGAAGGCTCGGCCGGAGCAGCTTCGGCGACCGGGGCAGCAGCCGGAGCGGCAGCGGGAGCCGGTGCAGCGGCCATGGGAGCCTGGACGTACTGCTGAGGGGCGACCGCTTTCTGGCTGTGGCGGCTGATCCGTACGGACTCCTCGCCTTCGTGAATCTCCAGCTCGTCGATGCCGGACTCTTCAAGCAGTTCGATGAGTTTCTTTACTTTGCGGATATCCATTGATATTTGCGCTCCAGGGCAATGTAGTCGTTTTCAGTTTTCTTCAATTCGGTGTGCAGCTGCCTGCAGTGCCAGGGTATAACCCTCGGCTCCCAGCCCGCAGATCACGCCCTCGGCAACGTCCGAGAAATAGGAGTGATGGCGAAAAGGCTCACGTTTGTACACGTTGGAAAGATGCACTTCGATGAATGGGATGCTCACCGCCAGCAACGCGTCACGTATTGCGACACTGGTATGGGTAAATGCGGCGGGATTGATGATGATGAACCGGGTGCCGTCCTCCCGCGCAGCGTGAATGCGCGCGATCAGCTCATGCTCTGCGTTGCTCTGCAGTGCCTCCAGCTGATGCCCCAGTTCGCTGGCCTGCTGGACGAGGCGGGCATTGATCTGCTCCAGGGTGACCGCGCCATAGACACCCGGCTCGCGGGTGCCGAGCAGGTTGAGATTGGGGCCATGCAGAACCAGGATACGGGCCATTGAGGACTATTCCACGGCGGAGGTAAGTGATTGACTCTGTGGTCATGAATGAGGGCAGAGTTTGCCGGATAAAAAAACAGCTGTCCAGAAGCAGTTCGATGCCATCAGATGGCAGCATGATTGCCCTGTTTTTGTGGAACTTGGGCCTGAGCATGCCCCTTTCCCGCCGGGGCGGGACGGAGGCGAGGGAGGGGTTATCGCGCGCCGATCGCCCGCTGCAGGTGCCGCAGGAATACCTCCCGCGATACCTCGCCCTGAATGCGCAGATCCGTTATTTCCCGGCCCTGGCCATCAAAGAACAGGAACGCCGGTGGGCCGAACAATTGCTGCTCGGTCATCCAGGCCCGCTGGGCAGGGGTGTTATCGGTCACATCCAGCTGGATGCGCATCAGGTCATCCAGCCCGGCGCTGCGCACAACGGGCTGATTGAGGATGTCGCGCTCCATCACCTTGCAGCTGATGCACCAGTCGGCGGACAGCTCGACGATGGCCGGCTGACCGCTGGTGCGGGCTTGCTGCAGGCGTTGCATCAGCTGATCAACCTCGGTAACGCGCTCGAAGTAGCCGGACGCTTCCACAGCCGCCGGGGTACCCGCTCCGCGCAGGTTCTGCAGCGGACGCAGGGGATCGCTTGCCCCTGACAGGGCGCCGAACAGTGCGGCGGCGGCATAGATGGCCAGCAGCAGGGCGGCAGTCTGGGCCAGCCGACCCACACCGGAACGCGGCAGCCGGTCGAACAGGCCCAGCTGCACGGCGATGCCGGCGGCCAGCGCGGCCCACAGCGCCAGGCTGGCCGGCCCCGGAATGAACCGCTCCAGCAGCCAGATGGCGACCGCCAGCAGGCCGAAGCCGAAAGTCTGCTTGACGCTGTTCAGCCAGGGGCCCGAGCGCGGCAGCAGGGCACTGCCGAACATCGCCACCAGAATCAGCGGCACACCCATGCCCAGTGCCAGGGCAAACAGCTGCAGGGCGCCTCCGATGGCATCACCCGTGGCGCTGATATACACCAACGCACCGGCCAGGGGGGCGGATATGCAGGGCGAGACCACCAGCGAAGAGAGCACGCCCATGGCGGCGGCGCCGGGTACCGAGCCGCCCCGGGTGCGGCTGCCCAGACGTTCGGCCGGCTCGCGGATGAAGGCCGGCAGGCGCATCTGGTACAGATCGAACATGGCCAGGGCAAAGAGCACAAAGAAGGCGGCGAAGGTGCCCAGCACCCAGGGTGACTGCAGGCGCGCCTGTATGTTCAACGCCGCGCCGAACAGGCCGATCAGGGCGCCGACCAGGGCAAAGGTCAGGGCCATGCCCAGCACATAGCTGAGCGACAGGATGAAGGCCCGGGTGCGGTCGATGTCGGTTCGCCCCAGTACCATGCCGGTGAGAATGGGCACCATGGGCAGTACGCAGGGGGTGAAGGTCAGGGCCAGGCCAGCGGCAAACAGCAACAGCAGGGACCAGCCGAGGGATCCGTCGTCATCGGAGGACTCGGCAACGCCGGGCGCACCGCCTGCGCCGGGCAGATCCAGGGTGTGGATTTCCGGCGGGTAGCAGAGGCCGGCATCGGCGCAGCCCTGGTATTCGACCCGCAGCTGCCGCGCGGGGCTGTTGCCCGGGGTAATGTCCAGCACCACGTTGAGGCTGGTGTAGTAGACCTCGACGTCGCCGAAGAACTCGTCGTGAATGGCCTTGCCATCGGGCAGCCGGGTCTGGCGGATGCTGTCATCACCGCCGAGCAGCTCGAAGCTCAGGCGATGGCGATAGAGATAGTATTCCGGGGCGATATCGAACTGCAGTTCGATGCGCTCGCGGTCGGCCTGAACCAGGCCAGGGCGGAAGGCCTCATGCACCGGCAGGAAGCGGGCGGTACTGCCGACATTGTCCAGTAGCGAGATGCCATTGCCGGTGTTGCCGGTCAGGCTGGTCTGGGCCAGCACCGTATTGCACATTACCAGTAGCAGGAACAGCAGGATACGTGAAAGCGGCATGGGCATGTCCGAAATGGGCTTGGGGCTATGATACTGCCTGTCGCCGCGAATGCCATGCCCGCTTTGCCACCATATTTTTCGGTGCGGGGTGCGTTCGGGTTGCCAGGCACCATCTCCGGGGTGGCGCCGGTCAGGGTGCGCCGGAACCGTCTATGCTGAGCCAGAGGACAATGGCAGGCGGCTGTGCTGTCACGGTCCAGATGGTATGCTTGCCGCGGCGCATGAAGAGGGGGAGCCAGATGAAATTCAACAGACGTGTTAGCGGTGCGGACGGACTCGGCGATCGCCTCGGTGGTGGTCGCAGTCGCACCCTGGGCACAGTGATCGGTGCAGTGCTCATTGTCTATCTGTTCATTTGCCTGCTGGTCGGCTGGTACTGGAGCCGTGAGCCGGGTCTGAACGAACTGAACGTACTCCCGGTCGGGGCCAGCAACTCCCTCACCACCGGATCCCATACCGCCCGCACGGTGCGCGCGCTTTCAATGACCCTGCTGGAGAAGCCCGGCGGCTTCATCAGCAATGACATCACCCCTCCCGGCATCTGGCTGGACAACATGCCCAGCTGGGAATTCGGTGTGCTGGTCCAGGTGCGCGACATGGCACGGGCCATGCGCCGGGACATGGCGCGTTCCCAGTCGCAGTCCACCGAGGATGCGGCGCTGGCCAAGGCCGAACCGCTGCTGCATTTCGATCACAACAGCTGGGCACTGCCCGCCAGTGAGAGCGAATACCGCAGTGCCGTGCGCCTGCTGGATGACTACATAGGTCGTCTGGAGAGCGGCAATGCCAGCTTCTACGCCCGTGCCGACAACCTCGCGGCCTGGATAGGCGATGCCAGCACGCGTCTGGGTTCGCTGTCCCAGCGGCTGTCCTCCAGCGTGGCACGGGCACCGCTGACCGATGGTGGGCGCGAGCGCAAGAAGACCCCCTGGCTGCAGATCGACAACGTCTTCTACGAGGCGCGGGGCAGTGCCTGGGCGCTGGCGCACCTGCTGCGTGCGGTGGAAAAGGATTACGCCGAGGTGCTGGACAAGAAGAATGCCCTGGTCAGCCTGCGCCAGATCATCCGCGAGCTGGAGGCGACCCAGGAGACCGTATGGAGTCCGATGATCCTCAATGGTGGTGGCTTCGGTGTGCTGGCCAACCATTCGCTGGTCATGGCCAACTATCTGTCCCGGGCCAACGCCGGGCTGATCGACCTGCGTCGACTGCTGGAGCAGGGTTGAGTTCATGGCCAAGCGACAGACCGGTTTCGGAGCCCTGGGTGGACTGGTGTACTCCACTGACAGCGGACGCATGTGTCCCGATTGCCGACAACCGCAGGATGCCTGCATCTGCGGTCAGCCGCAGGTTCCGGCCGGTGACGGGATCGCCCGGGTACGCCGGGAGACCAAGGGCCGCGGCGGCAAGACGGTGACCACCATCAGGGGGCTGGCGCTGCCCGCCGATGAGCTCAAGGCGCTGGCCAAACGGATCAAGGACCGCTGCGGTTGCGGCGGTGCCGTGGTCGACGGGGTCATCGAGATCCAGGGTGATCGCGCCGACATGCTGTGTGACTGGCTGACGGCCGAAGGTTTCAAGACCAAAAGGGCAGGCGGTTGATGCGATGCTGCTGATCTCCGGTTGCCGGGCGCGTGCCCGGCAACGGCTGGCCGCCGCCGGCAAGCCATGACGTTGTCTTCCCTGTTCTCCGCTGCGCGCCACCGCCCGACCCATCGTCAGGTCTGGGCGCTGGCGACGCCGATGATCCTGTCCAATATCAGCGTGCCCGTGGTCGGACTGGTGGACACCGCCGTGATCGGGCATCTGGACGGGGCCCACCATCTGGGTGGCGTGGCAGTCGGTGCCACGCTGATCACCTTTATTCTCTGGGCTGCGGGCTTCCTGCGCATGGGCACCACCGGTTTTGTCGCCCAGGCCTGTGGCGCGCGGGATGGCGACCGCCTGCGTCTGGTGCTGCTGCAGGCGTTGTGGCTGGCGCTGCTGCTGGCCCTGCTGGTATGGCTGGTACATCGACCGCTGCTGAATATCGCGCTGCATTTCATCGACAGCAGCGAGGCCCTGCTGGCGCAGGCGCGGCTGTATTTCAACATCCGACTGATCAGCCTGCCGGCGGCGCTGGCCAACTTCGTGCTGGTCGGCTGGTTCATCGGTGCCCAGCGCGGCCGCGCGCCCCTGTACCTGTTGCTGACGGTGAACCTGACCAACATAGTGCTGGATGTGCTCTTTGTGCTGGTGCTGGACTGGGGCGTCGCGGGAGCAGCCTGGGCGACCGTGGTCGGGGACTATGCCGGCCTGCTGCTGGGGTTGTGGCTGCTGCGACCGGTGCTGGCGCGCTACCCCGGGGTGACAGACTGGTCGGCGGCGCTGCGCCTGCGCGGAGCCGCACCGCTGATCCGGGTCAACCGCGACATCCTGATCCGCACCCTGGCGCTGGAGCTGGTGTTCTATCTGCTGGTGCTGCAGGGCGCGCGCCTCGGCGATTCGGTGGTGGCGGCCAACGCGGTGCTGCTCAACTTCCTGCTGATCACCTCCCACGGACTGGATGGCCTGGCCCATGCAGTGGAGGCCCTGGGTGGTCATGCCCTGGGGCAGCGCAATCGTCAGGCGCTCAAGCGGGTGCTGGTGGTCAGTACCTTCTGGTCCCTGGTGGTCGGCAGCGGTTTTGTGCTGGCCTTCAATCTGCTGGGCGGCTGGATCATCAGTCTGCTGACTTCGGTGGAGTCCATCCGCTCGGTGGCGACCCTCTACCTGCCGTGGATGGCCTGGATGCCCCTGGTGGCGGTGTGGAGCTATCTGCTGGATGGGCTGTTCATCGGTGCCACCCGGGCCAGGGACATGCGCAACGCCATGCTGGCGGCGGTGTTGCTGATCTATGTGCCGGCGGCCTGGCTGCTGCGCGACAGCGGCAACCACGGCCTGTGGCTGGGGTTCTACCTGTTCATGCTGGCGCGGGGTGCCTTGCTTGGCGGCTGGTTCTTCTGGCTGTGGCGCCGCGATCGCTGGATGCAGCCGCTGGGGCTCAATCCTTCGGCCTGAGCCAGCAATGCAGATAACGGCCCAGATGCAGGTAGGCCGGATGGGTGCTGTACAGCAGCTCCTGTTCGATCACCTGTTGTTCGTCGGCCTCGGACTTGAAGGGCTCGGGCATGTAATCGTGGAATACCCGTACCCCGGTCATGTAGCGGCAGTCGAACCCGGCCTCAGCTATCCATTGCTGTACCTGCCGCGGATCCAGCGGTTGCTGCGGCGTCAGGCCGCGCCGGCCCATGCCGGCCAGCTGATTACGCTGCAGCTTGCGGAACTGGCCCTTGATCAGATTCTTGTAGATCAGCGCGTCGCGGTTGTAGAAGGCCAGGGACAGGGCGCCGCCCGGGCGCACCAGTGCGCGCAGGTCGGCCAGGGCAGCAGCCGGGTCGGCCAGCCACTCCAGTACCGCATGGCAGATAACCAGATCATGACGCTGCCCCCGTTCGGGCAACCGTTGCAGTGGCAGCTCAAGCGCCTCCCACGGCGGCGCTGATACCTCCACTGCCTGCAGCCGGGCCCGGGCGGCCTCGAGCATTTCGGCCGAGGGTTCGCTGATGGTCAGTCGGTGGCCCTGGCGCAGCAGCCACTCGCTCATATGGCCGAGTCCTGCACCTACGTCGAGGATATCCAGCGGGCCGTCGCCGGCCAGCTCGGGCAGCCACTGGCGAAGATCGCGTTGCAGCACGGCCAGGCGGATGGCGCCCTTGGTGCTGGAGTAGATCTTGCGTGCGAAGTGCGCGCCCAGTTGATCAAAGTAGCGATCAGTCATGTGAAGGTCCGGAGAAGTAACAGCTGAAGCGCGGCGGTGGGAGGCGATTATATCAGAGCGCTCCGCCTGAACCGGCAGTTAAGCGAAACATCAAAATTATCGAACTTAATAAAACGCGTTCTGTCGGTAGTTACTCAGGCAAATACAAAGAGGAAATACCTATGCGCCTTCGTACTACTTTGATCCACGCTTCCGCTGCCGGTCTGATCATGAGCCCGATGCTTGGACTGGCTGCCGAGCAACCCATTTCCAACCTGGGGCTTATTGGCGCCTATAACGAGTACGAGTTCAATTCCGACAACGACAGAATCGACGGTCGCGATGATGATGTGGGTAAGGTAGGTATCTTCTACAACTACGGCAACAAGATGACCGGCGGCCCCGGGGTCATCTTCCAGATCGGCGCCAACGGCCGTTACGGTGAGCGTGGTGACGACGAGATCAAGGATGCCCGTGCCGATCTCGACCTGGGTATGCGGATGCCGCTGAACAACAACAGCAACTTCGATGTGCTGGTCGGCGTCGGTTATGACTGGACCCGTTATGAAATGGATGACCGCTCGGTAGGCGATGTCGAGTTGAGCAACAAGAGCCCCTTTGCCAAGGCTGCAGTGGGCTGGCATCACCGGGGTAACAATGTAATTACCCGCCTGGAAGTGGGTGCCCGTTATTCCATCGAAGGGGAAGCCAAGATCAAGCTCGACGGCGTCGGTAGTGAAACCGTGGATCTGGACGAGAAGTTCAACCCCTATGCAGAATTGAACTTCCTGTGGGACAGCGGGTTTACCGCTGGTCTGTATTACACCCAGACCAACTATGAGCTGAAGAACCGTCAGGATCTGGCTCAGAATACCGAGCTGGAAAGCAACGAGTTCGGCATCACCCTGGGTATGGCGTTCTAAGCCAGCCCTGTCTGCAGGGAGTCAGCCGATCTGGCTCCCTGTGTTTTTCCCTCCCTCAGTTCAGGTGCCGACAGTCGTCGTCATCCCAGCGTTCCATGATCACGTGCACCGCTCTGTCCAGCTCTGCCTGATCCACCGCCTCGAAGGTCGGGTTGTCCAGCCAGTGCTGCACGGCATCGGCGATATCCTCCAGTTCCGCGGCTGTCAGATCCTCCGAATGGGAGGGAAAGAAGGCATAGGTGAATTCCGTATGAGCCAGATCCTGTGCCAGCGCCGAGACCAGCGGCTCCTCGGCAGTGAACAGTGGTGACACCCAGCACACGTGGTCAGCCATGATGGCGACCACGCCCGGTCCGTTGGCGCGCAACCGGCGGGCAACCTCCTTGCACAGGCGAACCAGGCGCTCGAAGGCAGCCTGCTCCTCCTGGTCTCCACTGTAGTTGTGGCGTTCGAAATGGCTCAGATCGGTGGCTTCGGCATGGCCGGCGAAGCGGTTCCGACCAGGGGCGGCATTGGTGGTCATGGGGCCTCCTGTGAGGTGTTTGCCCAGTTCAGTGGTCATCGCCGGGCGCAGATTTGCCCGGCAACGCTCATGTAGGGCGGGGACTGGACTAACCTAGAAGTATTGTCCTCAACCACAGGGGTGTCGAATCATGTCCAGACTGACCGAACAGCACTGCGAGGCTTGCCGCTCCGACGCACCAAGGGTCACCGAGGCGGAGCGGGAGCAGCTACTGCCGCAGATCCCGGACTGGGTCGTTGCACGCATCGACGGTGTTGAACAGCTGCAGCGCAGCTACAGCTTTCCCGACTTTGCCGGTGCGCTGGCCTTTGCCAACCGGGTCGGCGAACTGGCCGAGCAGCAGGGCCATCATCCGGCGATTCTGGTGGAGTGGGGCAGGGTGACGGTGCGCTGGTGGACGCACAAGATCCATGGCCTGCACCGCAACGATTTCGTCATGGCAGCGCGAACTGATCAGCTTGTCACCAGTAGTTGATGGTGAGTTGGTCTGGTTTTTGCCTGCAAGACGACCGACCTGTTTCCACTAGGCACTCACATGGAGTCAGATATGAAGATTCAAGCTGCAGTAACCCATGCCCAGGGCAAGGAATTCAGTATCGAGGAAGTCACCCTCTCTGCACCCAAGGCGGGAGAAGTGCGCATCAAGGTGGTGGCGACCGGCGTCTGCCACACCGACGCGGTAGCCCGGGACCTGGGCATTTCCCCCTATCCCATCGTGCTGGGACACGAGGGAGCGGGTATCGTCGAGGAAGTCGGCGAGAACGTCAGCAGCGTGGCGGTGGGTGATCATGTGGTCATGTCCTTTGCTCACTGTGGCCAGTGCGAGAACTGCCTGACCGGCCACCCCACCGTGTGCTCGCGCTTCAACGAGCTCAATTTCGGTGGCTGCATGGAGGACCACAGCTGCCGCATCCACCAGGGCGACACCGATGTGCATACCTTCTTCGGTCAGTCCTCCTTCGGCGCCCAGGTGATTGCCCACGAGCGCAACGTGGTGAAGGTCGACAAGGATGTGGATCTGGCCCTGCTCGGGCCGCTGGGTTGTGGCATCCAGACCGGCGCCGGTACTGTGCTCAACCGCCTGCGCCCCGAGTTCGGCACCAGCATTGCCGTGTATGGCTGCGGTGCCGTCGGCCTGAGCGCTATCATGGCGGCGAAGATCGCCGGCTGCCAGCAGATCTACGCCATCGACGTGCATGACAGCCGCCTTGAGCTGGCCAGGGAGCTGGGGGCGACCCATGCCCTGAACGGCAGGCAGGTGGATGTGGTCAAGGAAATCCGCGAAGCCAGCGGCGGCGGGGTGCACTACGCGGTGGAAACCACCGGGGTGCCGCCGGTGGTGCGCCAGAGCATGCATGCCCTGCGGCCGCTGGGTGTGGTGGCCATTGTCGGGGTGACCCCGGAGATGAGCATCGACGTGCACAATGACCTGATGGCCGAGGGCAAGAGCATGATCGGCGTGATCGAGGGTGACTCGGTACCCCGGGTGTTCATTCCCAAGCTGGTGGAATACTACAAGGCCGGGCAGTTCCCCTTCGACAAACTGGTCAGGTTCTACGACTTCGAGCAGATCAACCAGGCCTTCGAGGATTCGGCCAACGGCACGGCGGTCAAGCCGATTCTGCGCCTGTCGTGACCCACGCTCGCCGTCACCGCGCCCTGTGGTGACGGCTGCCGGCGGCGCCCGCCGCCGGTTTGCTATCTGCCTTTCAAACGGTAATTGATCTGTGCCCGGCTCAGGCCGATCAGGTGCGCGGCCGCGGTCACGTTGCCATCGGTGCGGTTCAGGGCGTGGTCGATCAGCAGGTCCTCGATCTCGCTGATCGCGGTCTGCAGGCGGGCGTCCTTGCCGTTGAGGAAGGCCATCAGGCGCGCGACAGGGGGCGGCAGCGGCCCCAGTCCCTCGTCGGACACGTGCACTGGTGCCGGGGTGGGGCTGATATCCAGCTTGCCCTCGGCGTTCAGGCCCAGCGCGGGGTCGCCTTCCAGCAGCTCACCGTTGAGGGTGATGTGCGGCAGGTCCATGGGCTCGCCTTCATCACAACTGATCACGCCGCGCTCGATCAGGTTCTGCAGCTCGCGGATGTTGCCGGGAAACGGGTGGGTCAGCAGGCTGTTCATCAGCCGGCTGGTAAAGCCACGTACATCGCGCTGATGCAGCTGGCAGTAACGCTGCAGGAAATGGTTCATCAGCAGGGGTATGTCCTCGCGTCGCTCGCGCAGACTGGGGATCTGGATCGGATAGACATTCAGACGATAGAACAGATCCTCGCGGAAACGTCCGGCGCGCACCTCATCGCGCAGCTGCACATTGGCGGCGGCCACCAGTCGCACATCCACCCGGATCGGCTTGTCGCCACCGACCCGCTCGATCTCGCCCTCCTGCAGGGCGCGCAGGATCTTGCCCTGGGCATCCAGGCTCAGGGAGGCAATCTCGTCAAGGAACAGGGTGCCGCCATGGGCCCGCTCGAAGCGCCCCGGTCGGCTCCGATCGGCGCCGGTATAGGCGCCGCGCTCGACGCCGAACAGCTCGGCCTCGACCAGATTTTCCGGCAGCGACGCGCAGTTGAGGCTGACCAGCGGCTTGTCCGCCCGAGGGCTGTGGCGGTGCAGGTACTGGGCAAACATTTCCTTGCCCGCCCCCGATTCCCCGGCCAGCAGCACCGTGGCCTGAGTAGGCGCCACCCGCTGCAGCATGCGCTGGGCCCGCAGGAAGGCGGGAGCGGCCCCTAGCATGATCTGATCGCCGCCGTCATCGGGCAGCACGCTGTGGTGTGGCTCGGCCATGCCGTGGAACAGATGGCTGAAGAAGCCGTCGGTCTCCGGGTCCCGGGTGTCGTTCTCCAGATCCGCCCACTGCTCGGCGGGCTTGCCGATGATGCGGCAGGCGCCATGCCCGGTGGCGCGGCATTCGATCTCGCGGAATACCACCATGCGTCCGAGCAGGGCGGAGGCGTAGCCGCTGGCAAAACCGGTCTGCATCCAGCACACGCACTCACCCCCCGGCGGGTGATGGGCCAGATGCTCCTGGGCCTCCAGCGAGTTGTGCCAGTACATGTCGCTGTAGAAGCTGCCGGCTTCGCTGTCCATCTCGAAGTGGATGGGCTCGACGTTGACCATGCCCTCGAGCATGTGCAGGCGCGGGCCGGCGCTGAACAGGCTGCCGTGATCCCCGGTTGGCCACTGCTGTGCCACCTGCCGCGCAAGCCGTGCCCCGGCATGCCAGCCGGTGGCGGTATAGATGCCCCGGGCCTTTTCCAATCCCGCCTCGCGGATCAGTTCGCGCCGGATTTCACCGAAGGCGCCACTCTGCATCAGCAGGTAGCGCCGACCGAACAGCCAGATGTTGCCCTGGGCAGGGGCAAAGGCAATCGCCTCGGCCAACTGGTCGGGAGAGGGGTAGCCATTGCTGAGCTGATCGGAGGAGCGAACGAAGAGATTGCGGCGGTCCGCCATCAGTCTCTCGAGGAGCTTCTCCGCATAGGCGGGAATATCTGCCATGGTTTGCCTGCCGTGCGTTGAAATTTGTGCGTTCAATTATACGCAGTGTTGAAAATTCTACGATTCTTTTCTTCGTGTCGTCGGGCGATCCGACGTGTGCGCGTGGATGTGCGGCGATTCGTCGCCTATGCTGGTTCTGGCACAGAACTTGTAAAGTTCGGACATCCTATACTGTGCCCTGCGGGTCTTCATGATCTGCCGGCGGGTATTGGGGCATCGAACACATGAGAGAGAAAACAGATGACTAGCAAGCCTGTCTATCAGAATCTGGAGCTGCAGCCGATCGGTGGTCAATGGCGTGCCGGCAGCGCCAGCCGCAACCTGGACGTAACCGATCCCTTCACCGGGGACCAGCTGCTGAGCCTGCCCATGGCTACCCGGGAAGATCTGGATGAAGCCTACCGCAAGGCTGCTCAGGCGCAGGTCGAGTGGGCCGCGATGGGGCCGACCGCACGTGGCCAGATCATGCGCCGGGCGGTCGAGATCTTCGATGAGCGCAAGGACGAGATCGTCGACTGGCTGATCCGCGAGTCCGGCAGTACCCGCATCAAGGCGCAGATCGAGTGGGGCGCAGCCCGGTCCATCACCCTGGAGTCGGCCAGTCTGCCGGGTCGCTGCCACGGCCGCATCCTGCCGACCGATGTACCTGGCAAGGAAAGTCGTGTGTACCGCGCACCCCTGGGCGTGATCGGGGTCATCAGTCCCTGGAACTTCCCCCTGCACCTGAGCGCCCGGTCAGTTTCCCCGGCACTGGCACTGGGCAACGCGGTCGTCATCAAGCCGGCCAGTGATACCCCGGTAACCGGCGGTCTGCTGCTGGCGCGCATATTCGAGGAAGCCGGTCTGCCGGCCGGTGTACTCAGTGTGGTGGTGGGCGCCGGTTCGGAAATCGGTGATGCCTTTGTCGAGCACCCGATCCCCTCCTTCATCTCCTTCACCGGTTCCACCCCGGTGGGCCGCAATATCGGCCGTATCGCCAGCGGTGGCGAGCACCTCAAGCATGTGGCACTGGAGCTGGGTGGCAACAGTCCCTTTGTGGTGCTGGCCGACGCTGACGTGGACGCGGCGGTCAACGCTGCCGTGGTCGGCAAGTTCCTGCACCAGGGCCAGATCTGCATGGCGATCAACCGCATCATCGTCGAGCAGCCGCTGCTGGAGGAATTTACCCGCCGTTACGTCGAGCGGGTCAAGGCGCTGCCCTACGGTGATCCGAGCAAGCCCGAGACCGTGGTCGGTCCGGTGATCAATGCCAGGCAGCTGGACGGCCTGAAGGACAAGATTCGCCTTGCCCAGGAAGAAGGCGCAACCCTGCTGGTGGGCGGCGAGCCCCAGGGCAACGTGATGCCGCCCCATGTCTTCGGCAACGTCACCGCCGACATGGAGATCGCTCGGGAAGAGATCTTCGGACCCCTGGTGGGCATCCAGTCCGCCCGTGACGCCGCCCATGCGCTGGAGCTGGCCAACAGCACCGAGTACGGCCTGTCCAGCACCGTGTTCACCCGTGACATCTCCAAGGGCGTGGCCTTCGCCCAGGGCATCCGTGCGGGCATGACCCATGTCAACGACATGCCGGTCAACGATGAGCCGAACGCCCCCTTCGGTGGTGAGAAGAACTCCGGTCTGGGTCGCTTCAACGGTGACTGGGCCATCGAGGAATTCACCACTGATCACTGGATCACGGTTCAGCACGCACCGCGTCCGTACCCGTTCTGAGCAGCACCCCGGCGAGCCATGCAACTGCCGGGGAAGCGCTTTTCATAAGAAGGAGCAAAACATGAAATCTCGTTCACGCATGCTGCCCGGCCGGGCCGCCCTGGGCGCCGCAGTGGTTCTGCCGCTGGCGCTGATGTTTGGCGCGGGCGCGCAGGCTGCCCAGTGGGAAAACGGTCAGGAGCTGTATGACAACCTCTGCGGTAAGTGCCACAAGCCTGAAGTGGGTGTGGGTGTGCCGATCCAGGGGCGTGGTCTGCCGTTCGAGTACGTGAAGGCGATCGTGCGTAACGGCTTCCGCGCCATGCCGGCGTTTCCCGAGGCCTATATCGATGACGAATCCCTGGCTCAGGTAACCGAGTACATCGCCAGCCTGCCTGCTCACCAGCCGAAGCAGAAATGAGGAGGAGCGCATGAGTATGGATCGTCGTTTCGTCCTCAAGGGCATGGCCCTGGGCAGCCTCGCCGGGTTGACTCTGGGCGGTGCCCTGCCTGCCCTGGGTGCGGCCCACGGCAGCCCGCGCAGTTCAGCGGCTCGCCCCGCGCTGGTGCTGGTCAATCAGGGTGCCGAACAGTCGGCCTTCGTGCAGGGTGCCCGGGCCACCGGTGCGGCGGTACAGGTGCGCCAGATCGGGGGTGACCTGACCGACCTGCTGAGCCTGCAGAGCCAGCTGGGCAGCGGCCGGAAGATGCGGCTGATCGGCCTGCTGGATGATGCCAGTGCCGCCCTGGTGGTGGACATGGCGCGCAGCGCCGGCGCCCGCGTCGAATGGCTCGGCCAGCACACCGCCCGGGGTGGTGTCACCCGTCACCGTCTGCTCAATACGGCCAGTGCCGAGGGCTGTGCACGCCAGCTGGGCCGCCAGCTGCATGGCTGCGGTGCCGGCTTCGAGCTGACCGAGGAGCGCCTGGGCAGTGCTGCCCCGGCCCGCCAGCTGTCCGCCGCACCGCGCAACCAGCGCCACGCTGACCAGTGGGCCGTCGGTATCGGTTATCTGCTGGGTTCGCTGGGTGCCGGTCGTCCGACCGCCGCTCCGCTGATTGCCCAGGCCGGCGCGCCGCTTGATGGCAGCTTCGTTTCCTTTTCGATCGAGACCTGAAGGAGTCTGATCCATGTCTGAACAGAACAATGGCGTATTGCCCCGCGGCGTGACGCAGCAGGAATTCAACGCAGCGGTGGAGAAGTTCCGCGCCCTGCTGGGTAACGAGAACGTACTGGTGGAACAGCAGCAGCTGGTTCCCTACAACAAGATCATGATGTCCGTGGAGAACGCCGCCCACGCGCCCTCCGCCGCAGTCACCGCCACCACCGTGGAACAGGTCCAGGGTGTAGTGAAGATCTGTAACGAGCACCGCATTCCGATCTGGACCATCTCCACCGGCCGCAACTTCGGTTATGGCTCGGCTGCCCCGGGGCAGCGCGGTCAGGTCATTCTCGACCTGAAGAAGATGAACAAGATCATCAAGGTCGACCCGGAAATGTGCTACGCCCTGGTCGAGCCGGGCGTGACCTACGGTCAGCTGTACGACTACATCCAGGAAAACAACCTGCCGGTCATGCTGTCCTTCTCCGCACCCTCGGCCATTGCCGGCCCGGTGGGCAACACCATGGACCGTGGTGTGGGTTACACCCCCTACGGTGAGCACTTCATGATGCAGTGCGGCATGGAAGTGGTACTGGCCAACGGTGATGTCTATCGCACCGGCATGGGCGGCGTGAAGGGCAGCAACACCTGGCAGATCTTCAAGTGGGGCTATGGCCCGACCCTGGACGGCATGTTCACCCAGTCCAACTACGGTATCTGCACCAAGATGGGCTTCTGGCTGATGCCCAAGCCGCCGGTATTCAAGCCCTTCGAGATCATCTTCGAGAACGAGGAAGACATTGTCGAGATCGTCGAGGTCCTGCGTCCACTGCGTATCCGCGGGATCATCCCCAACTCGGCGGTGATCGCCAATATCCTCTGGGAAGCGGGCAGCGGCAACGTGCGTCGTTCCGACTACATCACCGAGCCGGGCCACACCCCCGACGAGATCCAGAAGCAGATCCAGAAGGACACCGGCATGGGTGCCTGGAACCTGTACGCGGCACTGTATGGCACCCAGGAGCAGGTCGACGTCAACTGGAAGATCATCGTCGACGAGTTCAAGAGGCTCGGCAAGGGTCGCATCGTCACCCAGGAAGAGGCCGGGGACAAGCAGCCCTTCAAGTACCGCGCCGAGCTGATGTCCGGTGTGCCGAACCTGCAGGAGTTCGGTCTGTACAACTGGCGTGGGGGCGGTGGCTCCATGTGGTTCGCGCCGGTCAGTGAGGCCCGTGGCAGCGAATGCCGCAAACAGGCGGCCATGGCCAAGCGCGTCCTGCACAAGCACGGCCTGGACTATGTTGCGGAGTTCATCGTTGCCCCGCGTGACATGCACCACGTCATCGACGTGCTGTACGATCGCACCAACGAGGAAGAAACCCAGCGCGCCGACGCCTGCTTCGCCGAACTGCTGGACGAGTTCGAGAAGGAAGGTTACGCCGTATACCGGGTCAACACCCGCTTCCAGGAGCGTGTGGCCCAGAGCTACGGCAAGGCCAAACGGGATCTGGAGCACGCCATCAAGCGTGCGGTAGACCCGAACAACATCCTGGCACCGGGCCGTTCCGGTATCGATCTGGACACCTACAAGTCCTGATCCGCCAGCCGTCGGAAAAGACAAGGGCAGCCCTCGGGCTGCCCTTTGTCGTTTCCGGTTTCCGACCCGCTCAGCGCATGTCGAACATTTCCTGATGGAAATGCCGGTGCACATCAAAGCCCTGACGGGCGAAGTCTTCGCGCAGGGCCCGACCGAATCCGGCCGGGCCGCAGAACCAGATGCTCGCCTGCCGCCAGTCGGGTACGGTGGCGCGTATGCGTTCGCCGGTCAGGTAGCCGTCGCGGCCGCTGATCAGCAGGTGCATCCGGACCTGCGTGCGGCTGACATCCTCGGTCAGTCGGGCCAGCGCCTCCTCGTCGACCTCGGCGGTGCTGTGGAAGAAGTCCACCGGGCGGTTGTCCTGCGGGTGACTGGCCAGATGCCGGAGGCGGGCGATGAAAGGGGTGACGCCGATGCCGCCGCCCACCCAGATCTGTCGACGGCGATCATCATCGAAGGTGAAGCAGCCGTAGGGGCCTTCCACGGCAATCTTCTCACCGACACGCAACTGCTCGCGCAAGGTACGGGTATGGTCCCCCAGTTCCTTGACCACGAAACTGATCTGCGGGTCCTGCGGTTGCCAGCAGGAAGCGATGGTGTAGGGGTGGAAGCCCTCGCTGCGATCAGACACGGCGAACGCGAACTGACCGGGCTTGTGCCCCGGCCAGCCCGGCACCCGTGCGTCCACCTGCAGGGAGCGGACGCCGGGGAAGTAGTGCAATCCGGTGATGCTGCCGGACACCCGCCGCCCGGTGCCAATGCGTCTGAACAGTGACTGCAGCGCGGCCCAGCTGCCGACGGCCAGCAGCGAGGCAGTGACCCAGCCGACCGGTGCGGTCCAGTAGCTGAACTTGAGCAGTACCAGGCTGTGCGCCACCAGCGCCAGATAGACCAGCGCCAGCAAGCGGTGGCTCTGGTAGAACAGCCGGTAGGGAAAGCGTTTGATCAGTGCCAGGGCAATCAGCAGTACGGCCGCATAGAAAGCCCATTCGCCGATGCTTTCCGCCAGCCCGCGCTGGCTGCGCAGGAAGGCTTCCAGTGTCGACAGGTTGGCGCCGCCGCCCTTGGCGGGTCTGGTGATCCAGCCCCAGCCTACCGCCCACTTCGGGCCCTTGATCACCAGCCAGTGCAGGATGGACAGCACCAGCGCGCCGATGCCCAGCCATTTGTGCAGCCGGTACATCTTATCCAGCCCGTCCAGCCACGCCTCCAGCCAGCGTGGCCGCAGGGCCAGCAGCATGGCCAGGCTCATGCAGCCGATGGCCAGAACACCCGTGAGTTGAGCCAGCAGGCTACGTGCAGGAAAGATCCCGCGGATATGGAACGCCTCTGGCTCCGACAGCAGCCACAGAAACGCCAGAACGGCCAGAATCGACCAGAATACCCAGGTGATGCGACGCATGACTTGCTCCCGGCTGAGGGTTCAGATTCCCCATTAGGCGCCGGGACCGGCACGCAGGCCATGATCCAGATCAAGTGGCGGGTTGTCGGTAGCGGGAAGAAGGTCGGGCAGGAAGGCTGCACACCTCCTTGCGGGGTGTGCAGCCGAGCGGGGTTTACTCCATGGCCGCTTCCAGGCCGGTTTTAACGGTCAGCTCGCCCTGCGGACCTATCTCCACGAAGGTATCGTTCGCCAGGTCATACTCGGGCCAGTCAAACTCCTCCAGGGCGGGGTCACCGGTCCTGGCGAAGTTGGTCCACGTCTGCATCATGACCTTGGCGATGGCGTCGTCCTCGCTGCCCCACTCCATGGACAGGAAGATGTCCTCGGAATCACCCTGGGAGCCGCTGACGCCGTTGCCGTTCAGATCACCGATCGCCGGGCGCCGGCCCTCCGGGGTCAGCACCAGGCCGAGCTGGAAGTTCTGCACCATGCCCTCGGGGTGATTGAACAGATAGGGCAGCTCGCAGCCGTGACAGCTCTGCAGCCCCAACTGGACCCAGCCGTCGGGTACCTGGCTGAACTTGTAGACGTACTGGTCGGACTGATAGTCCTCGGTACGCTGCCGCAGCCAGATGGGCAGGGACTCCCGGTGGTTGATGCTGTCGCCCGAGGTTACCCCGGCCATCAGCGGGACATCGCTGGGCATGCCGTTGCGCGCATTGTCGAAGTAGGTTTGCGGCTGGTAGTAGTGATCGACATTGGGCCGGTACAGCTGCCGGGTAATGCCATTGGACGATTCCGCCTGCACTATGGCGGTCCAGGGCAGGGCGCGGGCCTCCTCCAGGGTGCTGACACCGGCCCGGGCAAAGATCGCCTCGCCGATGGCTTCGGCACTGCTCAGGGAGGCCGCCGGGGTGGTGTCCTCATCCAGGGGTGCGAAGGCACTCTGGACTATGGCCTTGTGGAACAGTCCGCTCGCCTGGGGCGAGTTGAGCAGCGAATAGGCCTTGCCGCCACCGCCGGACTGACCGAACAGGGTGACGTTGCCCGGATCGCCACCAAAGGCGGCGATATTGTCCTTCACCCATTTCAGCGCCATCACCAGGTCCATCTGGCCATAGTTGCCGGAACCGCCGTAGCCGCTTTCCTCGCTCAGCAGCGGGTGCGCCAGGTAGCCGAACGGGCCGAGACGGTGGTTGACGGTCACCAGTACCACGCCCCGGTCGGTCAGCCCTTCGGGATTGTTGTACTGGCGCGAGTTGGCCGAGAGGATGGCGAAGGCGCCACCATGGAACCACACCATCACCGGCAGGTTCTCCGCGTCCTTGGGCGCTGTGACATTGAGGTACAGCGAGTCCTCGCTCATGCCTCCTTCATTGATCCGCTCCAGCGCCATGTCCTGTGCCGACTGGTCGGCCCAGGCCACGGCCTCGCGTACCCCGGACCAGGACGCGGGCGGCTCGGGCTCGCGCCAGCGCAGTTCGCCGATCGGCGGCTTGGCATAGGGAATGCCGAGGAACTGCCAGGTGCGCTCGTTGGCCTCGAATCCGCGCACTTCGCCATAGGTAGTGCTGACGGTGTGGCGCGGGCTGGTGGAGCGAGCGAAGTGCGCACGCGCCTGGTCGATGCCCCTTATGCTCCGCGGCCGCGGGTCGGTGTCGGTGAAGGCACCGTCGGCCTCGAGCGCCGCTATCAGCTCCGCAATGCTATCGCGGAACTGTTCCGGGGGTTGATCGAAGCGGATATCCGCCGCCTGGGCCGATACCCGCGAGCGGATGGCATCGGTGATCTGGATGCCGTTGTTCAGATCGCCGTCGGCGTCCAGGGTCTGCAGCAGGATCAGCTTGTTGGTCACACGCTGGTCCTGGGCATCGGTTGCGTCGGCAGTGATCGACAGCGGCGTGAGTACCTCGGCGCCGGTCGCGCTGCCCAGCTCCAGCTCGCCAATGGCGAAGCGCAGGGCCTCGCCGCGGCGATACTCGAAGCGGCCGGCTTCGTCGGTGCGGCTGGCCCGGGTACGGTCCCCTTCATAGTCCAGCCCGGCGACCGGGCTGTCGACGAAGGTGCCTGTCTGTACCTGGGGCCGCGAGGAGGACGAGGAAGAGCCGTCAAAACACCCCGACAGCATCAGTGCCAGAGGCAGGGCGCCGAACAGCAGGGTCGTCCGGCTGGCCATGTGTTTTCTGTGATGCATGGAAATTCCTCCGTCGACAGTCAGTCTGCGAACACGCTGGAAATATCGGTCTTGACGCTGGCCTCGGTGTCCATCTCGACATAGCGCTGGGCCTGGGCGTCGTACAGCGGGAATTCCAGTTCCCCGGGAATGCTCGGGTCACCGGTCTTGGCGAAGTTGGTCCACATGGTCATCATGCGCTCGATGACCAGGTCGTCGGTTTCGTCAAAGCCGGCGGAGGTGAAGATGTCATCGGTATCACCCTGGGAACCGGTGATGCCGTTGCCGTTCAGATCACCGATCTGTACCGACCGACCGGTGGCCGGGTCCAGCACCAGGCTCAGCTGGTAGTGGGTAATGACGCTTTCCGGCATGTTGAACAGGTAGGCCAGTTCCGCAGCGTGGTAGGCGGTCACGCCCATCTCCCGCCAGCCGGCAGGCTGCTTGCTGAAGTGCATGGCGTAGTGGGGCGAGGTGCTGTGGTCAGCCATCCAGGGGAACACGTTGAGCACTGTGGCAATCGGCTCTTCGGTGTCATTGGTGTTGACCAGGAACATGAAGGGCACATCGTTCTGTGACGCGCTTTCGAAGGCCTCCCGTTCGGCATAGGGCAGGTAGTGGTTGTCGATGTTGGTATAGGGCACCAGGGTCGCCGCGGCGGCCACCACTTCCATCCAGGTGCGTTCGCGCATTTCGGCAAGCGAGGCCGCATTGAGGTTTTCCTGCAGGCGTACCCCTATGGCTTCGGCACTGGCCAGGGTGCGGGTGTCCGGATGCAGGGTGCCGCTCTGGCTGATGGCCCGGTGGAACAGGCCGGTAGCACGGGGGGAGGCCATCAGCGACAGCACCTTCCGACCGCCGCCGGATTCACCGAAGATGGTGACATTGTCCGGATCCCCGCCAAAGGCGGCGATGTTGTCCTGCACCCACTCCAGAGCCGCAATCAGATCCATCTGACCGTAGTTGCCGGAGCCGTTGTAACCGCTCTCGGCACTCAGATCGGGGTGCGCGATATAACCGAACGGCCCGAGACGATGGTTCACCGAAACCTGTACCACGCCCTTGCTGGCCAGTGCCTCAGGGTTGTTGAACGGCCGGGTGTTGCTGGTCAGGGAAGTGAAGCCACCCCCATGGAACCAGACCATCACCGGCAGCTTGTCGGCGTTCTTGGGTGCCGTCACGTTGAGGTACAGGGAGTCTTCACTCATGCCGCCCTCGCCGAAGCGCTCCAGGGCGGAATTCTGCGCGGCCTGATCGCTCCAGGTGATGGCCTCGCGGGTTCCCTCCCAGGGTTCCAGTGCCTCGGGGGCGCGCCAGCGCAGCTCGCCGATCGGCGGCTTCGCGTAGGGGATACCCAGGAATTGCCAGGTATTGGCGTCAGCGGCGAAACCGCGCAGCTCGCCGTGGGTGGTCTCCACCACCACGCGTTCGCCGGTGGAACGAAGGAAGTGTTCCAGGGCGTCCTCGGCCTGGGTTACCCGCCGAGCCCTGGGGTCGGTGTCGGTGAAGGCGCCGGCGCTTTCCAGTGCCGCCAGCAGGGGCGCGAGGCTGGCGCTGAAATCGGCGCTGGGCTGGTCAAAGTCGATGTCGGCTGCGTGGCGCGATACTTCCTCGCGGATGGCCTCGGTAAGCTGGATGCCGTTGTTCAGATCACCGTCAGCATCCAGTGTCTGCAGCAGGATCAGCCGATTCACCACCCTGGGGTCCTCTGCACTGTCGGCTCCCTCGGTAATGCTCAGCGGGGTAATGATCTCGGCGCCGGTGGCCGAGCCCAGTGCCAGCTCACCGATGGAGAAGTGCAGGGTTTCATTGCGGCGATAGCTGAACTGGCCCTGGTCATCGGTCACGCCAGCCCGGGTACGTTCACCTTCGTAATCCAGCCCGGCTACGGCGCTGTCGACGAAGGTGCCGGTGAGGGTGCTGCTGCCCGAACTGGAGGAAGATGAGCCGCCCCAGCAGCCGCTCAGGCCCAGCGCCAGAGCGGCGATGGAAGCGGTCAGCAAGGCGGGACGGCGCCGCGAAAGGGAAATCTTGTGCATTGAAGTAACTCCGTTATTGTTCTTGTTGAAGTCGCCGGTTGTCATCCTGGGTGATGTGAGCGCTTTTACCGCTTCGCCTCGTTATGCGCCGCGGAAAAAATGCCCGGATGAGCCATCCCGGCTCCCCGAGTATAGGGGCAGATTCGAGATATGGCGGGCCTTGACCGGTGCCTGAAGTGACATCAGGCGAGCCCACTGGCATCGCGGCGGCATAAAGTTGTGATGCAAATCACGAAAATGTCTCTCCCAATCCAGAGCCCCCGGTGAGCTGTCCGCCATGAACAATTGCATCGCACCCCGGAGCGCCGCCCGGGTGGGATGAAACCAATGATTCATAATAGGAATGGCTGGTCATGCGTTTGCCGGCTAGCAGCCCGGCGGAGGGGGCGATGCAGAGAGTGGATGCAGTGGTGGCCATCAGCCGGCAGTGCTGACCCTGGATGCCACACTTCCGGTCGCCGAGATCGCCCGGCGGGCTGCCGTCTGGTGGCTGGGGCAGGACTGATCATTCACCGGGCCGATGCCCCTGTCACAGGCTGACTGATCCTGCGCCGGGCGTCTGGACGGCATCATGCGGGAATGTCTACCCTCGACGGCAACAGGAACAGACAGTCTCCAGGAGCCATTGATGAGCGAAGTGACCACAGCGCTGAATGACGGTGTACTGACCGTTACCATTTCCCGTCCGGAAAAGAAGAATGCCCTGACCGATGCGATGTACGGGGCCCTGGCCGATGCGCTGGAGCAGGCTGAGGCCAGCGCCGATATCCGCGTCGTGGTGCTGCGCGCCGAGGGCGAGATCTTCTCCGCCGGCAACGATCTGGGCGAGTTTGCCGCCCAGTCACGCAACCAGGGACCGGCGGTGCGCCAGGTGGAGCGCTTCCTGCGCAATCTGGTTACCGCCCGCACACCGCTGGTGGCGGCGGTGCAGGGCAAGGCGGTGGGGGTCGGTACCACCATGTTGCTGCATTGCGATCTGGTGGTTTTGGCCGAGGACGCCCAGCTGATGACGCCCTTCGTCAACCTGGCGCTGGTTCCAGAGGCCAGCTCCAGTCTGCTGATGCCGCTGCGCATCGGCCACGTACGTGCCTTCGAGATGTTCGCGCTGGGTGATCCGGTAGAGGCCCGTGATGCGCTGGCCTGGGGGCTGGCCAATCGGGTGGTGCCGCGGGACCAGCTGCACGCCGAGGCGCAGCGGCTGGCAGCACGCCTGGCGCAGCGACCCGTGGGTGCGGTTGCGCAGGCCAAGCAGTTGATGCGCGACACCGACCGGATCCTGGAGCAGATGGAGCGCGAGAGCCGCATCTTCTCGGCACAGCTGCGCAGTGCCGAGGCCAAGGAGGCGTTTCAGGCTTTCGCCGAGAAACGCCAGCCGGATTTCAGCCGGCTCTGAGCCCGGCTGGAGCGGCAGCGGCCTCATCCTGTGTCAGCCGCTGTCAGTCCGGGCGCAGCTGTGCAATGCGCACCCCAGCGCCTACACTGGCAGTACCGATGAGGAGGCAAGACCATGCTGCGTACCGTGAAGCGATTTCTGCCGGGGCTGGGGCTGCTGTGCCTGGCCCTGTCGGCCAATGCCCTTGAAGTGGGAGAGCTGGCCCCGGACTTCGAGCTGCCGGGCTCCGACGGTCAGACCTACCGCCTGTCGGACTACCGTGATCGGCAGGCGGTGGTGCTGGCGTGGTTTCCGCGAGCCTATACGTCCGGCTGCACCATCGAGTGCAAGTCGCTGGCGGAGAACGGCCATCTGATCCGCGAGTACGATGTCAGCTACTTCATGGCCAGTGTCGATCCGCTGAGCAAGAACACCGGCTTTGCCGCGGAGACCGGCGCGGACTTCCCCCTGCTCAGTGACGAGGACAAGTCGGTCGCCCGGGCCTACGGTGTACTGCACCCGCTGGGCTATGCCCGGCGGCACACCATCTATATCGGCAAGGACGGGCGGGTACTCCGGATAGATACCGAGGTGCGGCCGGCTACCTCGGCCGAGGATATGGCCGCCACCCTCGGCGAGCTGGGTGTCGAGCGTCTGGCTGACACCAGGGAGTAGCGGGGAGGGGCTTGATTCCTCCCCTTCATCAGGTTCCTACCGAGTGATATCCAGATCCCGGGTTTCCTTGCCGATGATCAGGGCCAGCAGGGTGATGCCGGCCATCACTGCCAGATATACACCGACCAGCACCGGGCTGCCGTTACCCGTCTGCCACAGCCATACCGCCACGAAGGGCGCAACCGCCGCGCCGAGGATGGAGGAGACGTTGTAGGAGATGCCCGAGCCGGTGTAGCGCACGTTGGTCGGGAACAGCTCCGGCAACAGGGCTCCCATGGGGCCGAAGGTCATGCCCATCAGGCTGAAGCCCAGCGCCAGCCACAGCAGTACGCCGACGAAGCCCAGCGACAGCAGCGGCACCCACAGCAGCGCGAATGCGATGATGCCCAGGGTCACCATGATCAGGGTCTTGCGCCGGCCCCAGCGGTCGGCCAGCGGGCCGGAGATCAGGGTGAAGATACCGAAGAACACCACGCCGAAGATCAGCATCAGCACGAAGTCGTTGTAGCTGTAGCCCAGTCCCGGCAACTGGCCCGGGCCGGGTTCAACCGGCGCCCGGCCATAGCTGAGGGAGAAGGTAGTCATCAGATAGAAGAGCACATAGGTGGCCAGCATGTAGAAAGTGCCGAGGATGAGCTCACGCCAGTGCCGGCGTACCACTTCGCCCATCGGCAGCTTGACCACCCGGCCGGTCTCGACTGCTTTGGAGAAGGCGGTACTTTCCACCAGGTTCAGGCGGATCCACAGGCCGACTATCACCATCACCGCCGAGAACAGGAAGGGAATCCGCCAGCCCCAGTCGAGGAAGGCCTCGGAGGGACGGGAGGGATTGTCCGAGGGCAGCAGGGCGGCAACGATCAGGAACAGGCCGTTGGCGATGATGAAGCCCAGCGGGGCTCCCAGCTGGGGGAAGGTGCCGAACAACGCGCGCTTGCCCTCCGGAGCATTCTCCGTGGCCACCAGTGCCGCCCCCGACCACTCGCCGCCGATGGCAAAGCCCTGGGCCAGTCGCATCAGCACCAGCAGCAGCGGCGCTATCCAGCCGATGCTGTGGTAGGTCGGCAGCAGACCGATCAGGAAGGTGGCGATGCCCATGGTCAGCAGGGCGTAGATCAGGGTCTTCTTGCGCCCGACCTTGTCACCCAGATGGCCGAAGAAGACCGCACCCAAGGGTCGGGCAATCATGGCTGCACCGAAGATGGCGAAGGACGCCAGCAGGGCGGCGGTCTCGTTGCCCGGTGGGAAGAACAGGTGCGGAAACACCAGCACCGCGGCGGTGGCGTAGACGTAGAAATCGTAGAACTCGATGGTGGTGCCGACCAGGCTGGCAAACAGCACCCGTGAGCGGGAGTTGGCAGGTGTCGATTCGGAGGTCGATTGCATGGCTGTTTTCGTTATGTGATTGAGCGGGTAGGCATGGATTGTAAGGCCATGTCGGGGACCTTTGCAGCGGGCATAAAAAACCCGGCTTGTGGCCGGGTTCCCATTCGGCGAAACGCTTATTTTTGGTAAGCGTTTACTGCCTTTACAATTTCCGCACGGGCTTCGTCAGCGTTGCCCCAGCGGTCGATCTTGACCCACTTGCCGGCTTCCAGATCCTTGTAGTTCTCGAAGAAGTGCTGGATCTGCTGGATCAGCAGTTGCGGCAGGTCGGTATATTCCTTCACGTCCTTGTACAGAACGGTCAGCTTGTCATGGGGTACGGCCACCAGCTTGGCATCGCCGCCACCATCGTCGGTCATGTGCAGTACGCCAACCGGACGGCAACGGATGACCGAGCCCGGGGCAACCGGATGCGGGGTGACTACCAGTACGTCCAGCGGGTCGCCATCATCGGCCAGGGTGTTCGGAATGAAGCCGTAGTTGGCCGGGTAGAACATCGGGGTAGCCATGAAGCGATCGACGAACAGAGTGCTGGTGTCCTTGTCGATCTCGTACTTGATCGGCGCATGGTTGGCCGGGATTTCGATGGCGACGTAGATGTCGTTGGGAATGTCCTTGCCTGCGGGAATCTGGTCGTAGCTCATGGGTTACCTGATGCGGGGCAGTGTGAATCGGTCGGCACCTGCTTGCGGGTGCCAGGAAAAATATGGGCCGGGAGTATAACAGCACCAATGCGCCATGGCGAGAACTCCTCGCACCATCCCGGGAGGGACGAGCACCAGCTCGTCCGCGGGGTGGCAGGCGCTGCCCGGCACTCCCCGGGGCTGCCGGGCAGCCCCTTTCATCGAGCTGTTGCTCGACGATCCCAGGGGTGTGCTCCCGGGCCTCGATCAGACCTCGAAGGGCGGCAGCTTGCGCTCCACCGGCAGGTTCTGCAGACGCACGTAGGCGGGCAGGCCGTTCTTGAACGGGGGGATGTCCTCACCCTGGATCAGCGGCGACAGGTACTCGCGGCAGGCGTCGGTAATGTGGAAGCCGTCCTCGCTGATGAACTCGCGGGGCATGAACTTCTCGACATTGGCCACTTCGCTCAGGGGAGCCTCGATGATGTCCCAGCGGTACGGGCTGCTTTCCAGGCGACGGATGGCCGGCATGATGGCGTTCTTGCCTTCCAGGGCGATCTCCACCGCTGCCTTGCCCAGGGCATAGGCCTGTTCCACATCGACCTGGGAGGCGATGTGGCGGGCGGCGCGCTGCAGGTAGTCGGCCACGGCCCAGTGGTACTTGTAGCCGAGCTTTTCGCGAATCAGGTTGGCGATGGTCGGGGCAACCCCGCCGAGCTGGGCATGGCCGAAGGCGTCGGTCAGGCCGGACTCGGAGAGGAATTTGCCTTCCTTGTTCTTGATGCCCTCGGAAACCCCGATCACGCAGTAACCGTGGGTCTTGACGCACTCGTCGACGCGGGCCAGGAAGGCAGCCTCGTCAAATTCGATCTCGGGGAACAGCAGGATGTGTGGCGCTTCGCCCTCGGCTTCGCTGGCCAGACCGCAGGCGGCGGTGATCCAGCCGGCGTGACGGCCCATGACCTCGAGGATGAACACCTTGGTCGAGGTGGCGCACATGGAGGCCACATCGTAACCGGCCTCGCGGATGGAGGTGGCCACATACTTGGCTACCGAGCCGAAACCGGGGCAGCAGTCGGTGATCGGCAGATCATTGTCCACGGTCTTGGGTACATGGATCGCCTTGATCGGGTAACCCATGGTCTCGGCCAGCTGGGATACCTTGAGGCAGGTGTCAGCGGAGTCGCCGCCACCGTTATAGAAGAAGTAGCCGATATTGTGCGCCTTGAATACCTCGATCAGGCGCTCGTACTGGGTACGGTTGGCCTCCAGGCTCTTGAGCTTGTAGCGGCAGGAACCGAAGGCGCCGGAGGGTGTGTGGCGCAGGGCGGCAATGTTCTCCGCCGATTCCAGGCTGGTGTCGATCAGATCCTCGGTCAGTGCACCGATGATGCCGTTGCGGCCAGCATAGACCTTGCCGATCTTGTCCGGATGCTGGCGAGCGGTTTCGATAACCCCGGCAGCAGAGGCGTTGATTACTGCGGTAACCCCGCCGGATTGGGCGTAGAAGGCGTTCTTGACGGTCATGCTGGCTCCAAGTTGGTGGCTGACGTCAGTGAGACAACCGCAGCGGTGATGCGGTTGCATGACGTCGACAGACTCAAGGTGAAATGAATGGCGCGCATGATAGCCGAATGCAGGTCGTTTTGCATGACCGGCTGCCGTGCGGTGCGCGCAGGCCGGTCGGAGAAACAAACCGGCGCCGGCCCATGCTAGTATCCAGCCCCTGATGGTTTTGCTTACAGGGTCGCTCGATGCATCTGCACATTCTCGGTATCTGCGGTACTTTCATGGGTTCGCTGGCGCTGCTGGCGCGGGACCTGGGGCATCAGGTCAGCGGTTCGGACGCCAATGTCTACCCGCCGATGAGCACCCAGCTCGAGGCCCAGGGCATCCAGTTGATGGAAGGTTATGATCCGGCCCATCTGCAACCGCAACCGGACCTGGTGATCATCGGCAACGCCATGTCCCGGGGCAATCCGGCGGTGGAATATGTGCTGGACAAGGGCATTCCCTATACTTCCGGTCCCCAGTGGCTGGCCGATCATGTACTGCAGGATCGCTGGGTGCTGGCGGTGGCCGGAACCCACGGCAAGACCACCACCTCCAGCCTGCTGGCCTGGCTGCTGGAGGATGCGGGCATGGCTCCGGGGTTTCTGATCGGCGGCATCCCGCAGAACTTCGGCATTTCCGCCCGGCTGGGCGATACGCCGTTCTTCGTCGTCGAGGCGGACGAGTACGACAGCGCCTTCTTCGACAAGCGTTCCAAGTTCGTCCACTACCGCCCGCGCACGGCCATCCTGAACAATCTGGAGTTCGACCACGCGGACATCTTCGAGGACCTGGCCGCCATCGAGCGTCAGTTCCACCACCTGGTGCGCACCATTCCTGCCAGCGGCCTGATCATCCATCCCCGGCAGGATGCGGCGTTGCAGCGGGTGATCGGCAAGGGCTGCTGGACTCCGGTCCAGACCACCGGCGAGGGCGGCACCTGGCAGGCGCGGCTGCTGGCCGAGGATGGCTCGCGCTTCGAGGTCTGGCTGGACGGGCAGCTGCAGGGCATCGCCGAGTGGCAGCAGACCGGCGCCCACAGTGTGGCCAATGCGCTCTGTGCGCTGGCGGCGGCGCGTCATGTGGGCGTGACGCCGGAGCAGGGCATAGCGGCGCTGGCGGGTTTTGCCAGTCCCAAGCGGCGCATGGAGAAGATTGCCGACACCGGGGGCGTCACCCTGTATGACGATTTCGCCCACCATCCCACCGCCATCGCCACCACCCTGGCGGGGCTGCGCGCCAGTATCGGTGACCAGCGGCTGCTGGCGATCATCGAGCCGCGCTCCAACACCATGCGTCTGGGCAGTCACATGGCGGCGCTGCCGGGCAGCGTCGAGCACGCCAGCGAGGTGATCTGGTACCAGCCGCCTGGACTGGACTGGTCGCTGGATTCGGTGGTGCGTGACAGCCCGGTACCGGCGCAGGTGATGACCGACATCGATGCGATCGTCGAGAAGGTGGCAGCCGAGGCGCAGCCCGGCACCCGGGTGGTGATCATGAGCAACGGCGGCTTCGGTGGTATCCACCAGAAGCTTAAGCAGGCGCTGGAGCATCGCCATGGCTGAGCCGCGCCGCGTCACCCTTGCCGTCACCGGCGCCTCGGGAGCCCAGTATGCGCTGCGCCTGCTGGAATGCCTGGTGCGGGCCGAGGTCGAGGTGCTCTTTCTGATCTCCCAGGCGGCGCAACTGGTGGTGGCCACCGAGACCGAGCTGCAACTGCCACCCAAGCCCCAGGCGCTGGAAGCCTTTCTCACCGAGCATTACCAGGCGAGGGCAGGGCAGATCCGGGTGTTCGGCAAGCAGGACTGGATGAGCCCGGTGGCCTCCGGCTCCGGCGCGCCCTCGGCCATGGTGGTCTGCCCCTGCAGTACCGGGACGCTGTCGGCGATTGCCTGCGGAGCCAGCAACAACCTGATCGAGCGTGCTGCGGATGTCGCTCTCAAGGAGCGTCGCCAGCTGATCCTGGTGCCCCGGGAAAGTCCCTATTCCACCATCCATCTGGAAAACATGCTCAAGCTCAGCCAGATGGGCGCAGTGATACTGCCGGCCAGCCCCGGTTTCTACCATCAGCCGCAGAGCATCGATGATCTGGTGGATTTCGTGGTGGCGCGCATCCTCAATCAGCTGGGTATCGAGCAGGATCTGCTCAAGCGCTGGGGCGAGTAGTCCTGCACAGCCCGGTGCGGTCGATAAGCCGGCACCGGGTACCGATATACAGCTGCGTTATCCGGCTACCGGAACGATCATTTCGCATCTACCTTCTGACGGGCACCTTTTCCGTGGTGCGGTCGGGACTGTCCTGCTGTCTGTCCTCTGAATAACAATAAAAGTCAGGAGAAGTCGGATGTATACGCGTAACAGCAATGCCTGCTCCACCCCCTTGCGACCCCGTCCACTGGTGACTGCGCTGGCCCTGGCCGCCGGTTCGGCCCTGCTTATCGGCTGTCTCGGCGGAGGCGGCGGCTCCAGTGACCGCGGCGAGCGAGGTGAACGCGCCACTGTCACTCTGGCCAACGGCGAAGTGCGTGGGCGTGTCGCTGATGACACGCTGATCTGGCATGGTATTCCCTATGCTCAGGCACCCGTGGGCGAGCTGCGCTGGCGCGCACCCCAGCCGCCGGAAGATTGGAGCGGTACTCTGGATGCCCGTGAACGCGGTCCCGAATGCGTGCAGGCAGAAACCACAACCCGCTGGCAGCGTACCTCCACCATGGTGGGTGATGAGGACTGTCTGACGGTCGATATCTACCGTCCCGATCGAGCCGGTTTCGCCGACGAGGCTCTGCCGGTGTACGTCTGGATACATGGCGGATCGAACAATTTCGGCACCGCAAAGCAATATGACGGCAGCACCCTGGCCAACCACTCCGATGTGGTCGTGGTGGTGGTGCAGTACCGGCTCGGGCCGCTGGGCTGGTTCTTCCATCCCGCCGTCCAGACCAATGGTGCCGATCCGCTGTCCGATTCCGGCAACTTCGGCACCCTGGATACCATCCGGGCCCTGGAGTGGGTGCAGGACAATATCGCTGCCTTCGGCGGGGATCCGGACAATGTCACCATCACCGGTGAATCCGCCGGCGGGCACAACGTGCTGAACCTGCTGGTGTCCCCCGAGGCCGGCGGAGGGCTTTTCCATCGGGCCATGTCCCAGAGCGGCTCGATGAACACCCGCAGTACCACAGCGGCGCGCAATTCGGCCAATCAGCATGTGGAATGGCTGATTCGCCTGCTGGAAGACCGCAAGACCCCGGATGCACCCATCTCGGCGGATCAGGCCAGGCAGATGCGCGAGGAGATGGAAACCGCCGGCACCCTGGGTGAGTACCTGCGCGCGGCGCAGGGGCATGATCTGTATCAGGCCGTGGTCAACTACAGTTCACTGAGCGCCTACGGCGCCATCGAGGATGGCACCGTGATTCCGGAAGGGGGGTGGATTCCCCGCTTCACCAGTGGCGAGTTCAACAACGTGCCGGTAATCCTCGGGGCCAACGAGTACGAACAGAAGTCCTTCATGCCCCTGTACGGCGGAGCGGTCAAGGGTCTGCTGCCGCAGGTGCCCTCGCCGCCGGACAAGAGCTGGCTGGATCTGCTGGATGTGGCCTTCGAAGGCACCCAGACCCTGGATGAGGTGCTGCCGACCCAGAAGGACAGGGATACCTATGAGCTGACGGGCTATTACGGTGGCCGTTCCTGGCGCGCCAAGTATGTCGATCAGCTCGCCGCGCTGATCAGCCAACACCAGCCACAGACCTATGCCTACGACTTCCGCTGGGGTACGGCATCGGGCCCGGCGCCGTTCAACTTCATCTACGGCGCAGGCCATGCATCGGACATATCCTTCTTCTTCGGTACCGGAAGCGGGTTGTTCGATCTGCCCTTCACCGAGCAGAACGAGGCGGGGCGGCGCGACCTGCAGCTGGCGATGATGAGCTATCTGGCAGATTTCGCCCGGGATGGCGATCCCAACGGCGATTTCACCCAGGACCTTCCCACCTGGAGCAGCTGGACGCCAACGGCGGGGCAGGACAAGCTGATCGTGTTCGATGCCACCGAGGAGGCGGCCGATATCAGCCTGTCCGACGAGGCCCTGACCTTGCCGGCAGTACGCATGGCCTGGGGAGAAGCCATGGATGAAGCCGGACTCTCGCCTCAGGAAAAGGCGACATTGCAGAGCCTGTTCGGTCAGGGAGACAGCTACTCCACACCCTGAGCAGGCGCGCTGACAGGGTTCGGCGCTGCTCAAAACCCGGTGCCACGGAGGTGGCACCGGTACCCGCCGGTCATTTTTTGAGTAAAAACTCTAATTTTTCTTTCAGCACCGCCTTTGCTGGTTTAGACTCACTGTCATGAAGCCACCATCCGCTCGGATGGCAGGCACAGTGACGTGCGAGACAACAACAAGAGCTGATGCGCCATGAGGGGATCGGATCCGAGGCTGGCGGTTTTCATTCATCCGCCCGACCACCGTCGGTCTGGACGGGCTGCTTTGGCCCGTGGGCAGACCCTGCGCCCGGTCCGGCGCCAGGGGCGTCGCACCCAGCCCTCACCGGCATGGTTCCCGTTCCCGCTGTCCTTGCTGACGATTTCATCCGTATTCGACCCTGCCTCAACCCTGATTTCCCGAACTGCGGTTTCGTTCGAGCGTTCTGCTCGGCCTGTCGAATCTTCTGTGCTGCACCTTGCCAACTACCGTCCACAGCCGCCTGCAATCCCGGGGCGGTGCAATCAGGGTGACCCGCTGGCGCAGTAGCCGGGTCATCGTTTCAGCTGAAAAGAGGAAAGAGGGAAACGCCATGCAATCCAGGATACTTACCACCGGCACGCTGTTGGCCGCCACGCTGGTACTGGCTTCATGCAAGTTCGGTGGCAGCAGCAGCTCGTCATCGTCGGACGGCCCGCCGCAGGCGGGGCAACCGCCGAACATCCTGTTCGTGATCATGGATGATGTGGGTATCGACCAGTTCGAGTCCTTCGGTTATGGCGGAATGAAGCCGCCGTCGGTGCCGTCGATTGATGCCCTTGCCGACAACGGTCTGCGCTTCCGCAATGCCTGGGCAATGCCCGAGTGCTCGCCCAGTCGGGCCAGCTTCATGACCGGGTTGTATCCGATGCGGACCAATATCCAGCAGGCGATCGGCCCCAATGATCTGGCCAATTCACATGTCTCGCCCTACGTCATGACGGTACCCAAGGTGCTGGCTGCGGCGGGTTACGAGAGCGGCCTGTTCGGCAAGTTCCACCTCGGTGGACCGGAGAACAACCCCGCCGGCATAGCCGCGCCGGCCGCGCTGGGCTGGGAGCACTTCAAGGGTTGGGGTGGGCTGCCGGCCTCGATTGATACCACCGCCGGCGGCGTGGGCGAGGAAGGTCAGTATAGCTGCGGTTTCGTGCCCCATGCGGCCCAGGGTGGCGCCCACTTCGGCGCCTGTTACATCCCGACGGGAGACGGTGGCGCCAGCTGCAGCGAAATCACCGGCCAGCCCGGCGGGGATTCGGCCGGTCTGCAGTGCCTGACCCAGGGCGGCGTACTGGTGCCGGAGCAGAACTGCGAATCCACTCCGCCGGCATACGTGAATTTCGAGCGGGAGAATGCTCATTACGTTTCCAGGCTGCTGGTGAACTGGGAAGACGACGTGCAGGAACTCAGCCTGTCGGACCCTCGCTCCCGTGGCTACCGCGCAACCATCGAGGTGGACACCACCATCGACTGGATCAAGTCGCAACCGGCTGACCAGCCGTGGATGGCGACCCTCAGCTTCAGCTCTGCCCATACGCCGCTGCAGCACCCGCCCCGCAGTCTGGTGCCCTCCGGTGCAGCTGATATCCTCACCGCCGACTGCAGCTCCGCGGCGCCGCTCAACCAGCGCAACGTCATGGACACCATGGTCGAGGCCCTGGACACCGAGCTGGGTCGACTGCTGGTGGAAACCGGGATCGCCTCCCGCGGGGACGACGGCAGCCTGATCTACGATCCGGCCGCCAGCAATACGGTAGTGGTCGTGGTGGGGGACAATGGCTCCTTCGGGCCCACGGTCAAGCTCGGCTTCGACCCGGGCCGGGCCAAGGGCACGGCCTATCAGACCGGCGTCTGGGTGCCCCTGGTGGTCTCCGGACCCATGGTCGAGCAGCCCAGCCGCAACGTCGAGCACATGGTCAACGTCGTGGATCTGTTCAGCTTCTTTGCCGATGTGGCCGGGGTGGACCTGGAGCAGACGGTACCCGAGGGCACTGATGCCGAGGAGATGTATTCCTACCTGACCGAGCCGGATCGCGACAGCGTTCGGGAGTTCAACTTCACCCAGGGCGGGCTGAATATCCTCGCCAACGATGCGGTGAACGGCCCCTGCGTGTTCAATGGCAACTTCTGTTCCCACACGCCCATGTCCGCCCAGGTGTGCGCGGACAACAACGGGGTCTGGTGGGGGCAGGGAGCCAATGTCGGCGAGAACGGGGTGCTCAAGGAAGTCGACCACTGCTGGCAGGTCAACCAGGCTCTGTACGAGGACCAGGGTGGTGACTATCAGCCCATCGAGATGGGTCCGACCGTCTACATGGCGATCCGGGATGACGAGTACAAGCTGGTGCTCAACGAGTCGATGGACTATGACATCGCCACCGACAGCGGCGTGTTGGTCAAGACCCGGGAGTTCTACCGCGTTGATCAGGCTGTCCCGCAGCCCGCCCTGGACGGGGAAGGGGATGACCTGCTCAACCCCGAGCCCCGGCTCTCGCCCGCCGAGGAACAGCGTCTGGCCGAACTGGAATACCAGCTCGAGCTGCTGCTGGCATCACAGAAGGCCTGTCCGGGTGACGGTAACGGCGACGGGGTGGTGGATCAGGAAGACATCGACAACCACAGCCGGCTCGCTTCGCAGTGGGGTGGTTCCAGCCTCTATGACTTCAACCATGACGGCCTGACCGACGCCCAGGACCTGGCGATCATCCAGGCCAATCTGGGCGCCTGCCCGCAGTAGTATCGCGGTACCACAGCTGGCGCCCCGCCCGGGGCGCCAGCGCTGTTCAACCGGCAGCCCGCATGTGGCCGAACTCTTCCAGGTTCAGGTGCCACTCCACCGCTTCGCGCAACAGATGCGGTGTGTGCCCGCCCCGGGCGCAGGCCCGCTCGAAATAATCACTCAGCGCTTCCCGGTATTGCGGATCGGCACAGTTGTCGATGATCACCCGCGCCCGTTCCCGCGGGGCCAGGCCGCGCAGGTCGGCCAGTCCGTGCTCGGTCACCAGGATGTCCACATCATGCTCGGTATGGTCAACATGGCTGACCATGGGCACCACGCTGGAGATGGCGCCGCCCTTGGCAATGGATTTGGTGACGAAGATCGCCAGATTGGCGTTGCGGGCGAAGTCCCCCGAGCCGCCGATGCCGTTCATCATGCGGGTCCCGCAGACGTGGGTGGAATTGACGTTACCGTAGATGTCGAACTCCAGTGCGGTATTGATGCCGATGATGCCCAGCCGGCGCACCAGCTCCGGATGGTTGGACATCTCCTGCGGGCGCAGCACCAGTTTGTCCCGGTACCTGTCCAGATTGCCGAACACCCGCTCGTTGCAGCGGCCGGACAGGGTGATGGAGCAGCCCGAGGCGAACTTCATCTTGCCGGCATCGATGAGTTCGAAGGTGCAGTCCTGCAGCACCTCCGAGTACATCACCAGGTCCTCGAAGGGGGAGTTGATCAGGCCGCATAGAACCGCATTGGCAATATTGCCGATGCCGGCCTGCAGCGGACCCAGGTTGTTCGGCAGGCGGCCTGCCGTGACCTCGCGTTCGAAGAAGGCGATCAGGTGGTCGGCAATGGCCTGGGTTTCCTCATCCGGCGGGGTGACCGTGGAATGGGAGTCGGGCTGATCGGTAATCACGATCGCGGCGATCTTGGCCGGGTCCAGCGGAATCGCGGTGCTGCCGATGCGCTGTTCCGAACTGACCAGGGGGATGGGTGTGCGGGTCGGACGGTAGGTCGGGATATAGATATCGTGCAGCCCTTCCAGATCCGGGTTGTGGGCCAGGTTGATTTCCACCACCACCTGTTTGGCGAAGATGGCGAAACTGGCCGAGTTGCCCACCGAGGTGGTCGGGACGATATGGCCTTCCTCGGTGATGGCCACGGCTTCGATGATGGCGATGTCCGGCAGCTTGAGCTGGTGATTGCGCATCTGCTCCACGGTGTCGGACAGGTGCTGGTCGATGAACATGACCTCACCCTGGTTGATCGCCCGGCGCAGGGTCGCATCCACCTGAAAGGGCATGCGCCGTGCCAGTACGCCGGCTTCGGTCATCTGGCGGTCCAGGTCGTTGCCCAGGCTGGCACCGGTCAGCAGGTCGATCTTCAGCGGCTGCTCCCGGGCCCGGTCGACCAGCGCCAGGGGGACCGCCTTGGCTTCCCCGGCACGGGTGAACCCGCTCATGCCGACGGTCATGCCATCTTCGATCAACAGTGCTGCCTGTGCCGCGCTCATGACCTTGTCATGCAGCGCCGGCATGCGAATACGATTTCTGTACATGGGACTGACACCAGATTGATTTGGAACCCGGGCAGTCTAGAGGCGCCTGCGCAGCGTTGGGCACTGGACCATGGTCTAACAGCGACCCCCGGGTCATGCCTGCTCGCAGGCTCAGCGCAGGCCGTCGGGCCAGCTGCAGTGGGAGGAATCGATCACCCAGCCCTGCTGGGGGGCGAAGGCCTCGCTGAGCAGCAGGTGCTCGGGTTGCTGTTCGACAAGTTCGCCCCGTTCCAGGGTGAACAGGCGGCCGCTGGCGGTGCCGTCGATCAGTTCAGCCAGATAGAGATCGGGCTGCTTGGGGTCAAGCCGGGCGATGAGTTCGCCACTGTGCTGGTCCAGGCTCTCGTCGGCGTGCAGGGCGCTCAGATCCGGACAGGGCGGGGCGGTCAGACGCATCTGGTAGACCAGCTGCAGAGAGTTGGTGGGCAGGTGCACATAGGCCCTCGGGCGCTCCAGCAGGTTCAGCTCCCGGCAGATGACCGCCCGAGTGGCGCTCTGGTATGGCGACAGGCTGTACCAGCGGTTCGGATCAGGGGGCAGGTTCTCGGCGTAGGGGGTCGGCAGCCAGACTTCCTGATAGCGACCATTGAGCCAGCCATGGCGGGTTTCCAGCAGCAGTTCCTCGGCCAGCTCGGTCATCAGGGTCAGCAGCGGCAGACGCAGCTCGTGGGCGGGAACGTAGCCCGACAGCAGCTTGAGCACCTCATCGCCGCGATCCGGTCGACGCTGGCGGACCAGCAGGCGGAAATCGCGCTGCTGCCAGGTGAACAGGATATCGGCGGACACCCCCAGATTGGCCACCGTCAGCTCGAAGCACTCGGGGTCATCCACCTGCACCGGCTGGCGCAGGGCGAGCATGTCGTCGAAGCTCAGCGGATTGCCCACCGGGGTATAGCGCAGCAGTTCAGGTCCGGCCTGAACATGCAGCGCCTGAGTCTTGAAGGCGATGGGACTTCTGCGGGCTATGACTCTGCTCATGCTGCCTCCGTTGGGGTTGCCGCCGGTACAGCTGCGCAGTGGCCCGCAAGGGGTCAGTCCGCAGTACCGGCGGTCCGGCGTTCGAGAATGCCGGCTACTGTTGTCACGTTCTGCCGCAAATGCAGCGGGTTGATGGTGCCTATGATGGCGCTGCTGACCGCCGGGTGGCTGAATACCAGCTCGAAGCCGGCGGTGAGCGGGTCCTCACCTTCCAGGCAGATGTGCCCGCTGGCCAGCGCCTTTTTCACCAGGATGCCCTTGCCGTGGTCCGCAGCGTAATCCAGAACCGGACGCTCGGCCTGCTCGCGCAGGTTCCAGGTGACCATGGCGCAGTCGCCGTCGCGCAGGGCCTGAACGCCACCGGCCACTGTCTTGCCGGAGAAGCCGAAGGCGCGGATCAGGCCCTCCTGTTTCAACTGCTGTAGTGCAGGATAGACCTCATCTTCCAGCACTGTCAGGTCGTCGCCACTGGAGTGCACCAGCACCAGATCCAGATAGTCCGTGTGCAGGCGTTGCAGCGAACGCTGGACCGAGAAACGGGTATGGGCGGCGCTGAAATCGAACCGGGACTGACCGTCGACAAATTCCTCGCCAACCTTGGTGCACAGCACCCAGTCCTGACGCTGGCCCTGCAGCAGCGGGCCGAGGCGTTCTTCGCTGGTGCCGTAGGCGGGGGCGGTATCCAGCAGGTTGATGCCCAGCTCCCTGGCCAGCGCCAGCAGGTCGCGGACCTGCCCGTCGTCCGGCAGGTCGAAGCCGCTGGGATACTTGACCCCCTGGTTGCGGCCGATCTTGACGGTGCCCAGCCCCAGGGGTGAAACCTGCAGGCCGGTATTGCCCAGCGGGCGGTGCAGATGTGCCAGTGTCATCAGAACAGGGTATCCCATACCGGAGTGGCGACCGGCGGCGTCGGCAATGCCGGCTCCGGTTGCGCCTGCTGTGGGTGGATCTGCTGGCGTTGCAGCTCGGCCAGGACCCTGTCACTCAGGTCCGGGGCCAGCGCCAGCTTGGTGGGCCAGCAGACCAGGGCATTGCCGACCGGCTGCACGTGGGCATTGTCCGGGCGCACCAGGCCGCTCTGCGCCGGTTCGGCGCGGGTGACCGGCAGCGTCCTCCACCGGCAGTCACTCAGGTCGACCCAGGGCAGCAGCTCGGCCAGTTCGGCGCGCGCCCGCTCGATCAGGCGGTCGGCGGGCATGTCGGTGCCCTGTTCCGCCAGATCCCCGCCCAGGTACCAGCACCACTGGCCATCGGCGCAGGGGTGGGTGGTAACGGTCAGGCGCGGCTTCGGACTGTTGCCCAGACAGTGGGCGAACAGCTGCGGCAGCCCGGGCCCCTTGACCAGCACCATCTGCAGCGGGCGTCGCTGCATCGCCGGCTGGCTCAGCCCGGCCATGTTCAACAGGGCCTCGTTGCCCTCACCGGCGGCCAGCACGTAGCGCCGGGCGAGCACCTGTCGGCCGCCGACCTGCAGGCCGCGGATACCCTCATCGCCACCGTCGAGCTGCGGTTGGCCCTGTACCAGGGTGCCCTCGCCCAGCTGTGCCAGGCGGCGGACCACATCAGGCACATCCAGCACCAGCTCGCCCAGGCGGTAGACCTTGCCCTTGAATGCGGGGTCGGTGAAGACCGCGGGCAGATCACGGCCCTTGATGCTGTCGACCCGGCCACGCAGCGCCTTGCTGGCGAAGAACCCGGCCAGATTGCTGATCAGATTGCCCGGTGACCACAGGTAGTGATGCTGTGACAGCACCCGCACCTGGCGCAGGTCCAGCTCGCCGCTGCCATCCAGACAGGCGCGCCAGCGGGCGGGCATGCCGGCGATGGCCTCGGCTGCCGTGGTCAGCTTGCCGTGCAGCGCGTACTTGGTGCCGCCATGGATGATGCCCTGCGACTTGGTGCTCTGGCCGCCCCCGAGGGCGGCAGGCTCGATCAGCAGGGTGCTGAAGCCCTGCTGGCGCAGCCGCGCATTGAGCCAGAGTCCGGCGATGCCGCCACCGAGAATACAGATATCAACATGCAGGGGTGTGCTCATGGGCTCCCAGAACTGACCGAGGAAAGGGCCTGTAGTATAGCCGCGGGCCGCCTGGAAGGTCACTTCGATCTCCGGCTCCGGCCTGAGGCAGCCGGTTCTGCTACTCTATGCGCGGCCCTGATCTGGAGAAGTGCATGCCCCGTTTTTTCTACAGTCTGATTTTCCTCCTGTGCCTGCCGTTGATCCTGCTGCGATTGCTGTACCGCGCCTGGCGTGCACCGGCCTATGCCCGGCGCTGGGCCGAGCGCTTTGCCCTGGGCGGGGATCTGCGTGCCGGCGGCATCTGGGTGCATGCGGTCTCCGTCGGCGAGTCCATTGCCGCCGCGCCTATGGTCCGCGAGCTGCTCGACCGGCACCCCGAGCTGCCGGTGACCATGACCTGCATGACCCCCACCGGATCGGAGCAGATCCGCAAGCTGTTCGGCGACCGGGTCGGGCATGCCTATCTGCCCTATGATCTGCCCTGGATGCAGCGCCGTCTGATCCGGCGCCTGGCCCCCCGGGTGGCGATCATCATGGAAACCGAACTGTGGCCGAATCTGGTCGCCGAGTGTCGCCGGGCCGGCGTGCCCGTGGTGCTGGCCAATGCGCGGCTCTCCGAGCGCTCGGCCCGCGGCTACCGGCGCGTCCTGCCGCTGGTGCGTCCCATGTTCGCGGCGCTGGACTGGGTGGCCGTGCAAAGCGCCGCCGAGGCCCAGCGCTTTGCCGCCCTGGGGGTGCGCGACACGGCGATGACGGTGACCGGCAGCATCAAGTTCGATCTCAAGCCGTCTCCTGCGGTAATCGAGGCCGCCGCGCAATGGCGCGCCGGTTGGGGGCAGCGCCCGGTGTGGATCGCCGCCAGTACCCATGCCGGTGAAGACGAGCCGGTGCTGCAGGCGCACCGGCAACTGCTGGAGCGCCATCCCCGGGCGCTGCTGATCCTGGTGCCGAGGCATCCGGAACGCTTCGATGGGGTGGCGCGGCTGGTGCAGCAGAGCGGCCTGTCTCTGGTGCGGCGCAGCCGTGGGGCGCAGCCGGGGGAGGCCGATCAGGTGTTTCTCGGCGACAGCATGGGCGAGCTGATGCAGTTCTATGCCTGCGCCGACCTGGCCTTCGTCGGCGGGTCGCTTATCCCCGGGGGCGGACACAATTATCTCGAGCCGGCGGCCCTGGGTCTGCCGGTACTGTCCGGTCCGCACCGGTTCAATTTTGCCGAGATCAGCCAGCTGCTGGAGCAGGCCGGGGCGCTGGTCGAGGTGGCGGATGCCGCAGCGATGGTGGCGCAGGTGCAGGCCTGGCTGGATGACGAGGTTGCCCGGGAGCGGGCAGGTGAGGCGGGCCGGAAGGTGGTGAAGGCCAACCAGGGCGCCCTGGAGCAGCTGCTGCAGGGCATTTCCCGATTGCTCTGATCCTCAGAACGAGGTGCGCATACGCTCCTGCAGCTCCTGCTGGTCGCTCCACTCGTTGCGCTGGATACGTGCCGGCGCGCGGGGGCGGTCATTCAGGTTGAGCTGACGCTGTTCCTCTTCGGTGAACGGCGGAATGAAATCCCGGTCCGGGTTGTAATCGGCTTTCAGCCAGGCTGACAGGTCCTCGAGATCCTGGGGACTCAGCGTGCCGGCGGCCTGCTTGAGGCTGAGATTGTCGATGATGTAGTTGTAGCGCGCATTGTTGTAGTCGCGCACCGAGCGGTACAGATTGCGCTGGGCGTCCAGCACATCCACCACGTTGCGGGTACCTACCTCATAGCCGGTCTGGGTAGCATCCAGTGCCGCCTTGGAGGAGACGATCGACTGGCGGCGGGCTTCCACTTCCTCGACGCTGGAGGTCACGGTGCGGAACAGGTTGCGGGTGCGCTCCACCACGCGACGCAGTTCGGCTTCACGGGCCTGTTCGGCCTGGCTCAGGCGGTAGGTTGACTCACGCACCCGCGAGGTGGTGGCGCCGCCGGTGAATAGCGGCAGGGTCATCTCCAAACCGAACTGGGTCAGCTCGGTGTCGCCGGCAATCTGGCCGGGCATGCCGCCCAGGCGGGCACCGCCGTGGTTGTCGCTGTAGCGAATGAACGCATCCACCGCCGGGGCATAGCCGGCACGGCTGCTGCGCAGGCTCTCCGAGGCACTGTCGATGGCCAGGCGGTAGGCCTGCAGCGAGAGGTTCTGCGCGGCGGCGGTGTCCACCCACTGCTGCATGTCACCGGGGACCGGAGCGAGGATCGGCAGCTCATGGCTCATGCCCAGCAGTTCCGGATGGTCGCGGTTGGTCAGGCGGGTGAGGGCCTGGTAACTGACGTCCAGATTGGTGGTGGCGGTAATGCGCGTGGCGCGGGCGGCATCGTAGCCGGCCTGGGCCTCGAGCACGTCGGTGCGTGCCGCCAGACCCACCTCGAAGCGCTCGCGGGCCTGCTCCAGCTGGCGCTCGAAGGCGGCTTCCTCGGCCTTGGCCGTAGCCAGGTTGTCCGAGGCGCGCAGCACGTTGAAGTAGGCCTGGGCCACGTCCAGTATCAGCTGCTGCTGGGTGGCGGAAAATTCGACCCGAGCCTGTTCCGACTGGGACTTGGCGGCCTGGTAGTTGAACCAGCGGTCGGCACGGAACAGCGGCTGGGTCAGGCTGGCCTGGTAGTAATGGGTTGAATAGCTGTCCGAGCCGGCACCTTCGACATCCATCCGCTCACGGGCGACCCCGGCACCCAGGCCTATGTTCGGCAGCAGCTGTGCCTTGGCCTGGGGCAGGATTTCCTGGCGTGCCAGGGCGTCGGCTTCTGCTGCAGCCAGATCGGCACTGTTGAGCAGCGCTTCCTGATAGATGGTCATCAGGTCGGATTGAGCCAGGGCCGACCCGGATGCACCGGCCAGTACAACAGCGAGATAGATAGGACGGAACATGTACTGATCCTTCGCACGGGGGAGTCAAGTCAAGCAGTCAAGGCTAAAGAGACCCGGGCTGGCGGTCAAGGGCAAGCGCAGCGCGGACCGCAAGTCGATAACTTGTCCGCGGGCGCCGGAAGCTCTATGCTGCACCTTCATCTTGACGGGGTGCCTGGTACGCGAGTGCCGGCTGAGATTACACCCGTTGAACCTGAACCGGTTAGCACCGGCGTAGGAATCGAGATGCGCACTCCTTGCCGACGGCGCCCTTGCGGGCGTCCGTCCGTGCCGCTTCGGTTCCCTGTACGTCCCCTACAGCGGAGCACAACAAATAATGACCAGTCGTCTGCCTGATACCGCCATCGCCACTTCCGGCGCCGATGGCGCTGCCACTCAACCCCTGCCCAACTCCCGCAAGGTCTACGTGACGGGCTCGCGCCCGGATATCCGCGTGCCCATGCGCGAGATCAGTCTGGCCGATACCCGTACCGATCGGGGCGTGGAAGCCAATCCCCCGGTGCTGGTGTACGACACCTCGGGCCCTTACACCGATCCGGCAGCCCGGATAGATCTGCGATCGGGTTTGGCCGATGTGCGCAGCATCTGGATCGAGGAGCGTGGCGATACCGAGATACTGCCCGGGCTGAGCTCCGAGTTCGGCCGCGCACGGTTGGCCGACGTCTCGCTGGATGCCATGCGCTTTGCCCATGTGCGCACGCCGCGCCGGGCCAGGGCCGGCCACAACGTGACCCAGATGCACTATGCGCGCCGCGGCATCATCACGCCGGAGATGGAGTTCGTCGCCATTCGCGAGAACATGAAGCTGGCCGAGGCCCGGGAAGCGGGGCTGCTGCAGCGCCAGCATCCGGGGCACAGTTTCGGCGCTGCCATCGCGCAGGAGATCACCCCCGAGTTCGTCCGTGAGGAGATCGCCCGGGGACGGGCCATTCTGCCGGCCAACATCAACCACCCGGAACTGGAGCCGATGATCATCGGCCGCAATTTCCTGGTAAAGATCAATGGCAACATCGGCAACTCGGCACTGGGTTCCTCCATCGAGGAGGAGGTGGAGAAGATGACCTGGGCCACCCGCTGGGGCGCCGACACCATCATGGACCTGTCCACCGGCAGGAATATCCACGAGACCCGGGAGTGGATCATCCGCAACTCGCCAGTGCCGATAGGCACCGTGCCCATCTACCAGGCGCTGGAAAAGGTCGGCGGAGTGGCCGAGGACCTGAACTGGGAGATCTTCCGCGACACCCTGATCGAGCAGGCCGAGCAGGGCGTGGACTACTTCACCATCCACGCCGGTGTGCTGCTGCGCTACGTGCCGCTGACCGCCAGCCGGGTCACGGGTATCGTTTCCCGTGGCGGATCCATCATGGCCAAGTGGTGTCTGGCGCACCATCAGGAGAACTTCCTCTATACCCATTTCGAGGACATCTGCGAGATCATGAAGGCCTACGACGTGTCCTTCTCCCTGGGGGATGGCCTGCGCCCGGGCTCCATCGCCGATGCCAACGACGCGGCCCAGTTCGGCGAACTCGAGACCCTCGGCGAGCTGACCAGACTGGCCTGGAAGCACGATGTGCAGACCATGATCGAAGGCCCCGGCCATGTGCCCATGCAGCTGATCAAGGAGAACATGGACAAGCAGCTGGAGTGCTGCGACGAGGCGCCTTTCTATACCTTGGGGCCGCTGACCACCGACATCGCCCCCGGTTACGATCACATCACCAGCGGCATAGGCGCTGCGATGATCGGCTGGTTCGGCTGCGCCATGCTCTGTTACGTCACGCCCAAGGAGCATCTGGGGCTACCCAACCGCGATGATGTGAAGACCGGCATCATCACCTACAAGATCGCCGCCCACGCGGCGGACCTGGCCAAGGGGCATCCGGGGGCGCAGATCCGCGATGACGCACTGTCCAAGGCGCGTTTCGAGTTCCGCTGGGAGGACCAGTTCAATCTGGGTCTGGATCCGGATACCGCCCGGGCCTTCCATGATGAGACGCTGCCCAAGGAGTCGGCCAAGGTCGCGCACTTCTGCTCCATGTGTGGCCCCAAGTTCTGCTCGATGAAGATCACCCAGGAGGTCCGCGACTACGCCGCCGCCCAGCGTATCGAGGCGGTGGACCTGGCGCTGGAGGAGGGGATGCAGGCCAAGTCCACCGAATTCCGTCAGAGCGGTTCGCAGCTGTACCAGAAGGTCTGACTGGCTCCCTGGGAACGTCGAGCACCAGCTCGATGAGCGGACGGGTATCCGACGCAGCGTTCTCCAGTACCC